>JAKAGP010000106.1 GCA_021825785.1 Nitrospirota bacterium | reverse complement strand
ACGGCCGTGGAGATGGAGTTCGGGACGGGGGCGGTAAAGGTGACCCCTGCCCACGATTTCAATGACGAGGAGATAGCAAAGAGGCAAAACCCCGCCCTTCCGTCCATGACAGTTATCGGGGCTGACGGGAAGATGACCGGCCAGGCAGGGCCAAGGTATGCCGGGCTCGACCGCTATGAATGCAGAAGGCTTGTGGTGGAGGACTTGAGGACACAGGGACTCATTGAAAAAGAGGAGAAGTACGGCCATTCGATAGGGCACTGCTACAGGTGCAAAACGGTGATAGAGCCGCTTGCCACTCCGCAATGGTACGTAAAAATAGACCCCTTGGCGCGCGAGGCCATAAAAGCGGTGCGCGAGAGAAGGGTGAGGATAATACCTGAGGGATGGGAGAACAGCTATTTCTCCTGGATGGAAAACATAAAGGACTGGTGCATTTCCAGGCAGATATGGTGGGGGCATCGTATACCTGTATGGTATTGCGGTTGCGGGCAAACCATCGCCTCCATGGAAACGCCGGAGAAATGCCCGCGCTGCCAAAGCACGGAGCTCAAGCAGGACCCTGACGTTCTGGACACCTGGTTTTCCTCCGCGCTATGGCCTTTCTCCACGCTGGGATGGCCGCAGATGCCTGAAGACATGAGGGCTTTTTATCCCACGGACGCATTGGTGACGGCCTTCGACATCCTGTTTTTCTGGGTCGCAAGGATGATAATGATGGGACTTAAATTCATGGACGATGTGCCCTTCAGGAACGTATATATACATGCCCTTGTGCGCGATGAGGATGGGCAGAAGATGAGTAAGTCCAAAGGCAACGTGATTGACCCGCTTTTGATAGTGGACAAATACGGCGCGGACGCCTTCAGGTTCACACTGGCAGCTTTTGCCGCTCAGGGCAGGGACATCAAATTCTCCGAAGAGCGGGTGAAGGGCTACAGGCATTTCATCAACAAGCTCTGGAACGCGGCCAAGTTCATCTCGTTGAATACGGAGGACAGGGCGGTTGCCGCCGGAAGGGAGCATGTCCGGGACCTGCCAAGCCTCTGGATATTGAGCAGACTGGCCAATGCCTCCGAAGAGATAAACAGCGCCTTGGAGGAATTCCGTTTCAACGACGCTGCAAACAGGGCGTATCAGTTCCTGTGGCGTGAGTTCTGCGACTGGTACATTGAACTGGCCAAGACGGGTCTGGAAGATGAGGAGCAGGCCCCGGGCGTTCGCTGGAGCCTGCTTTACACGCTTGACGGCGTTCTAAAGCTGCTTCACCCCTTCATGCCGTTCGTTACGGAGGAGATATGGCAGACGCTACCCGAGGCCTTCAGGGATTGTCCTGGAAAAAGCGTGGAAAGCATCATGACCGCAGCTTACCCTTCCGGTCTACCGCGGGACCCGGAAGCCGAGGAGCGGATGGAGGCGGTGATAGAGGCCATATCCGGGGTGAGGAATATCAGGGGCGAGCTTAACGTGCAGCCTGGCACGAGGGTCAAGGTCCTTGTGAACGCCGGTTCGGAGGAGACGGCCCAAACG
Source organism: Nitrospirota bacterium (assembly GCA_021825785.1). The sequence goes on along the minus strand of JAKAGP010000106.1, from coordinate 5,135 downwards.
GTTCTGGGCCATCTTTCATATATAAAGCGTCTTGCCGGGGCAGATAGTATAATGGTTGAGAAGGGTCTTTCGTCCGCGCCGCAAAAGGCGGCTGTGAACGTAATGTCCAGGCTTGAGGTTTATGTCCCGGTGGAGGGGCTTGTTGACGTGAAGGCTGAGCTGGAAAGACTGGGAAAGGAGCTCCGCAAAACGGACGAGGAGCTTTCTTTTTGCCTCAGGAAGCTGATGGACCAGGACTTTATGAAAAGGGCCCCTCAACAGGTCGTGGAGAAGGAGAAGGCCAAGTGCCAGGAGTTGGAAGGCAGGAAGGCCAACATCGCGGACGGCATAAACCGGCTAAAGAGCATCTTCCAGGAGGCTGAAAATGACTGAAGAGACATTTTCAATTGAAGACAAGGATCTGAGCTTTGTCGAGGCGGAGTTCGTCAATGTAAAGAACTCAACCGTGCGGGGCGTTGAGGGTTCGCGAGTGGAAATGCAGCAGGTCGCAGCGCTCTCCGTGGACGGTGAGAAGATAGACGTGACCCAGGGGGCCAGCGGTATAATCCGGGGGAATGACGTGAGCATCAACCAGTCGGTAGCCGGCGTGGTTGTGGGTAATAACGCGCAGCTTAATTTTGCTTTTTCGCCCATTGCGGCCGCCAAGGACAGCGTTTCCATGGTAAGGTCCGCTGCCGTACTGGTGGGGGCAAAAGAGGCAAGGCTTGAAAACAGCGCTACCGTCCTTCTGATGGCAGGCAAGGTGGAGGGCAACGTCACGACCCTCCTTAATGCCAAGACGGCCCTTTGCCTTGGGGCCATGATTGGCGGCGTGCTTGGCTTCGTTTCATTGTTTAAAAAATAAAATTGCCACGTCTGGGTTCGGGAAATAAAAATGCCCATCCGGGTTCAGAAAATAAAAGTAACAAATGCGCCGTTTCCCGGGACTGATGCCGGAATGAGCATCCCAGCACAGGTTGCGCGTTTTTTGGCCATGTCACTTGAGGAGGACCTGGGGCCGGGAGACATAACGAGCGGGCTTCTTTTAGGCAGGCAGAGATCAAAGGCCATATTCGTTGCAAAAAGCGGGTGCGTAGCTGCCGGCCTTCCCTTCGCGCGGGAGGTCTTCCGCCTGGTGGACGGGGAAACGGTGTTCAGGCCTCTTGCAAAAGAAGGTTTCACTGTAAAAAAAGGGGGCCTGCTGGCTGAGATTACAGGCAGAACTGCCTCTCTGCTTGCCGCCGAACGCGTTTCGTTAAATGTCATTCAGCACCTCTGCGGTATCGCAACGCTTACGAGAAGCTACGTTGACGCCATAAAGGGCCTTTCTTCCAGAATAGTCGATACCAGAAAAACCATGCCTTCCATGCGCTACATGGAAAAATATGCGGTCAGGATGGGCGGGGGAGGCAACCACCGCTTCGGTCTCTACGACGGCATCCTTATCAAGGACAATCACATAAAGGCGGCGGGCGGGATCAAAAAGGCGGTGGAGCTGGCAAAAAAAGGCGGCATGCACCACCTGCTGAAGATAGAGATAGAGGTGGAGGATTTGAAGGGTGTCAGGGAGGCCCTGGACGCAGGAGCGGACGTTATCATGCTGGATAACATGAGTGTGCCGATGATGGAACGCGCCGTTAAGCTCTGCAACAAAAGGGTGCTGATCGAGGCCTCTGGCAACGTAACGCTGGAGAATGTGCGGGACATTGCCCAAACGGGAGTAGACCTGATCTCCTCGGGGTCTATAACCCACTCCGCCCCCGCAGCCGACATAAGCATGAGGATCGTTTAGAGAAGCAGGAAAAAGAAAAAACCCGCCTGAAACTGGCCTCGGGATTCTTTCGATCCCTCATCTTTAGCTCCAGGTATCTCCATTGGATATTTTAAGAAGCGATTGTTGCAAAAAAGCTAAAGTTATTGATCTTATTTCCCGATAATAATGATAAATATGGAATTTTGTCCTTAAAGGCGTGGGAACAAACGCTAATCATACAGGGAGAATATGACAGACATCGGCCTTGAGGGCCACCGCGAGGACAGGACCCTATCCAGGATAGCGCTATATTCCGTTCTGCTTGCATGGGCAGGCATTGTCCTGTACATCATTTCATTGTACAAAGGAGGCAGATACGGCATACTGCGGTATTTTTTATCAATGGACCAGTCCTGCATCAGGTTTCGTGCTCTTACCCTGCTGGCCCCCTTTGCATTGACCGTGATCGCATATCTTATAAATGTGAGAGCGAAGCTTTTCGAGAAAAACGCAGCCTCGGAAAAAAAATTGCAGCAGCAGGCACTTGAGCTGGAAAGGGCCAATGTCCAATTGACCCAGCAGGCCTTATATGATGCCTTGACGAACCTGCCTAACAGGTCTCTTTTTATTGACCACTTGCATAAATCGCTTGACCGCAGAGAGCGGCATCCGGATTATTCCTTCGCCGTCCTGTTCCTGGACCTCGACCGTTTCAAGGTAATAAACGACAGTTTGGGCCATGTTATCGGGGACGAGCTCCTCATTCTTGTGGCCCAAAGGCTTAAAAAGCACATAAGGTCAATTGATGCCATCGCACGTTTTGGAGGGGACGAATTCGCCATTCTTCTGACTGACATAAAGGAGAGTTCTTATGCGGAGGATATTGCCGAGCGGCTTAAAAGTGAGATGAGGTCGCCGTTTTCCATATTCGGCCACGAGGTCTTCATTACGTTGAGCATAGGCATATTGTTAAGCGATAATGCGGATAAAAAGAAGCCTGATGAACTTTTGAGGGATGTGGACACGGCCATGTACAGGGCGAAGGCGCAAGGGAAGGCATGCCATGTGACCTTTGATCCGGCAATGCATGCCGAAGTGACCGAAGCGCTCCGGTTTGAGACCCAGTTGAGAGGCGCACTGGACAGGCAAGAGCTGTCCTTGTATTATCAACCGATCAAATCTCTGGCCAGGAACAAGATCGTGGGATTCGAGGCGCTCCTGAGATGGCACCATCCGGAGCAGGGGCTCCTGACCGCCTCCCAATTCATCAGGATCGCTGAAGAGACGGGCCTGATCTTGTCCATAGAACCGTGGGTTATCCGCGGGGCCTGCAGGCAGTTAAAGATGTGGCAGACCCTTTTTCCGGAGTACCGTGATCTGACAGTGAGCGTTAACGTTTCGTCTGCTGTATTTTCCCAGCCCGGGTTCTACGGGCTAATTAAAAATGTCCTCGAAGAAACAGGTCTGGATGGAAGTTGCCTTAGGCTGGAGATAATAGAAAGGACCCTCATAGAGAACCCTGAACCGGCCGTTGCGTTAATTAAGCGGCTCCGCGAATTAAACGTCACGTTCGACATAGATGATTTCGGCACAGGATATTCGGCGCTTAATTATCTTCGCCATTTTCCGATCAAGGGGCTCAAGATAGACGGCTCCTTCATAAATGCATTAACCAACGATGACAACAACGTAAAAATAGTCAGGACTATCATTACGCTCGGCAACGAACTGGGCCTGGATGTTATCGCCGAGGGGGTTGAATCCGTGGAGCAACTGGACGCATTCAGGACTATGAAAGGGGAATACGCACAGGGTTATCATTTAAGCAGGCCCATGGAAAGCCAGGCTGTGTCCAGGCTTTTGGCGGGAGACAGGATGGTTCCGGATACGGGCCTTTCTCCGTCCGGACTTAAGACCGCACTTGTGAATGAAAATGAGCCGCCGTCCGCCGGGTAGCCAGCGGTTTTTTTAACAGGCCATAAAACCAGACTAACGGCTGCAAAATAAAATAAAAAATTCCAAGGGGAATTTCTGTTCTGTCCTGAATTATTGCCGCATTTAATACGGAAACAGCGAGGCGGGCGCAGGGAAATTTTCTTTTTGGAAAAAGCAAAAAGAGTCCTACGCCCGCTTCTGCTGCCGTTAAACGTCCTGGACACGATTTTACCTGGTGAGAGTTCTTCTTTTCTTGATACGGCCTTATTTGCGGAACGTCTTTAAAATGTACCGGGCTATCTCTTTCGCCTGGGAGTCCGGTATCATCTCCTTACTGAACGCGGGCATTCCTGGGCCGGGGTGCCTCATTTTCCCGACAATGCCCTTTACCGAATCCACTCCGTGCTTTTGGAGGTCTTTTTTATGGAGAGTATATGCGGGGTTGTCCATATTGCCTCCGTTCGGGTGGCAACTGGCGCAGTTTTTCTCGAACAGGGCCTTCCCTGAGGGCCCTTTCGCAAAAGCTGCGGACGACAATGCGATTGCGGCCAGAAAAACGAGCATGACAGGTACAGCGGTCTTCATCTTCTTTTTCTCCTTTCGTTTTTAATTCCTTAATCGAATTATAGCAAAAAGAATTTTTGTGTCTTCAGAAAAAAATCAGGATAGCCGTGGCAGCAGTTCGTGGAAGTGAAAAAGAAAAATGCTTACAAAAAAACGGGTCTTTTTTGCCTTGTCTTATTTTTCAGAAAGTTTTTTTCTGAGCAGCTCGTTTATCATGGCAGGGTTGCCTTTTCCCTTGGTGGCCTTCATCGCCTGGCCGACAAAAAAACCAAAGAGCTTTTCCTCGCCGGCCCTGAACCTTTCGACCTCACCGGAATTTGAGGAGATGATCTGGTCTATAACGGACCCAAGCTCATCCGCTCCGCTTATCTGGACGAGCCCCTTTTCCTTTATGATCTGGGCCGCGCTTTTTTTGCTTTTGTACATCTCCTCGAAAACGGTCTTTGCGATCTTCCCGCTTATCGTCCCGGAGTCGATGAGCTTCAAAAGTTCCACGAGCCCGGCCGGCGCGAGCGGCGATTCTTCTATGGAGCTGCCGTCCTCGTTGAGCAGGCGCATGAGCTCGCCCATTATCCAGTTGCTTGCCGCCTTGGGCTGTGCGCCCAGTTTTACGGCCTCCTCAAACCATTCGGCCAGGGCCCTCTCCGAGGTAAGCATCTCCGCATCATAGCCGGGCAGCCCATGGGCGGCGATGAACCTTTCGCGCCTGGCGTCCGGCAGCTCCGGTATGCCTGCCTTTATCTCCTCTATCCACTCCCTTGCAGGCATGAACGGGACGAGGTCGGGCTCCGGGAAATAACGGTAATCGTGGGCCTCCTCCTTGGAGCGCATGGAAATGGTCTTGCCGGTTGCGGAATCCCATAGCCTTGTTTCCTGGATAATGGCCTCGCCGTTTTTAACGGCG
>JAKAGP010000105.1 GCA_021825785.1 Nitrospirota bacterium | reverse complement strand
TTGAGGATATTTACCTGCGTGTCCCGCGCAGATTTTAGGTCGTCTATCTCGACCTTATACGCCGATATCACCTGTGTGTTGTAGCCTTCGACAACCTCATTGACGGCCTTGAAAACCTCGGCCTTCTGCTGGTCGTTGAGAGCCACCACGCCCAACTGTTGTAACGTCGCGCCGACTCCCTCTACTATTTTCGTCACAGTGTCGGCTACCTGTGTACCTATCGACAGATCATCAAGTAAGCCCATTAGCGCTCTCCTTTGACAAATCAAGTTTCGTACCGGGGGCCGCAGGCCGTCCACAACCAGCGGGAAAAAGTAATAAAATCGCTTCTTCTTTTACAACCCCAATCCCTCCCATCGTTTGATAAAGTCCGTTACTCCATCCTCTAACTTGCCGCCGAGCCGCACATGTGCGATGATGTTCATAAGGCCGTTGCGCACATGATGGTTCAGTTCCATTTTCACGTCCGTCGAAAGATTTTTTATACCGGCCCGAGCCGCTTCCTCGTCATAAAGACTCATATCTTCTTTATCGCCGCCTTCGCTTCTTCCACGGCCTTATCAGCCGCAGTCTTGATGTCAGCAACCACCTTGTCCACGTCAACGCCCGCATTGGCGATAGCCCTGTCCATCTTATTGTCAAGGTTCCTTATCGAGACGTTTACCATATTCGCCATGTTAGAGACGTGAGTTCTGATGTCCTGGGGGATGGCGGCCATGGCGTTGATTATACGTTCGTTGTGCTTAACGATGATAGCGGTCTCGATGATGATCCCCGCGATAATGCCAGTTGCGATTACTGCTATGATTCCCCATTCAAAAAATGACATTTTCCTTCTCCTTTACATAAGATTTTCCATATGTAGCAAAAGGCCTCTTTGCCTTACACATGGTTTTTAAAAAACATCTTTTCGAGAATCGCCGTTATGCGATCCGTCAGGTCGATTTGATACTGAAACAACCGCTCTCGTATCTCCCATTGCGTTTTCCAGTGCTCATGCGCCCTGTTCGTTGCTGATTTCATGCTTCGTAAAAGCGAAGTCTTCCAATCTGGGCTATGAATTTATCATCAGTCGCCCAGTCCGGAGCCTTGATGCTCACATCGTAGTAGTTTACGGCCCTTCCAATGGGATTTGGCAGTGTGCCATCGAGAGCATTTGCTACGGCTTGGAGGCAGTCCTGCCATATCGAATCCGCCTCTGAGGGCCATATAACAAGCTGCGGGTCGCCCGGAGCCGTCAGGCTCGAAAACTGCCACTTCTTCGTGCAGACTTCAAGTACGTTTTTCCCCCACCATGATTGTCTTGCGACTCGGTTAAGAATGACGTAGGCTATGGCGGCTCTCCCCTCCGGCGTTCCTCCTCTATCCTCACGCCAGAGAGTTAAGGCCATTATGAAGTTATCTTGAGCACGCTTGAGCGTTACGTTCATTTCATCACCGCCTTTACCAACAGGCCGCTTACGAGGGCCGTCAAGACCGCGATAAGAAGCGTTGCCCACACTGGCAGCCGGTTGGCGAGCATCTGAACTAAGTCTTTCAGTTCGTCCCGAACGTCCTTTATCTCATAGCCGTGACGCTCCTCGACGGCCTCGACATAACGCCGCGTGTCCTGATTGTACTGGAAACATTCCCCGACGGATTTGTCGTCACCCATCAATCCTTCCTCCTTGAAGTTTTCAATTGCTTCATCATTCTGTCCATCGTGCCCTTAACCTTTTTAAAAAAAGTCCGGTATGCCTTCTCGAACTTCGTATAGTCCTCTGGCGTAACCGGATATGCCCATATTTGTACTCTCTCGAAAGAGGGCATGATATTGACGACAAAGCAGGTCTCTTTGTACAGCGGTATCTTTTCAGTTCCCATAATCTGCACCATCCAATACCCGGCAGGGGTAGCGAGCCACGAGTATACGGTTCCATGCATCATTATGCGGCCTTTGAGCGGCTGGATAGCGTTGAAAGAATGCTCCGATGAGCCGCCTTCCTCTCCCGATATCATTGAAAGAAGCCGTGCTACGGTATATCGTTTTTCATATAGACTGTCTTTCATTTGCCGACTCTTAAAATCCTCTTATCGCCCCTATTTTGCTATGGTTTTTTTTGTCAATCTTACCGGAAAACCCTGTTGTATCTTGCGGACGGTGGTGTAGTTTATCCTCATTCGCTTTGCGTCCGATGGACGTAGCATTGAGAGAAAGCGTAAGGCACGGCTTATTGACGGATTGTTTTTTCCTTCCTCTTGATTCCGTGAGTCGTTCAAATATTTCTCTTCGTTCATCGTGAATGGTCTCCATTTCGGCGTTTAGCGCGTTCATTTTCAGACAGTTGCCGAGAAATTTTTGTCCTTTCTTCGAATTTTTCAAGCGTATTCTCCATACATCCAGCCATGGGAGCAGTCCCCGCCAGGTCTCGTTATCGACTCGCACCTTCACCCATCCATGTTTTATCAGGGTATTCATCTTAGCCTGAAGTTTCTTTTTAACCTGGAAATCCAATTTCAGAAGTTCAAGAGCCAACGCACTTTCTCCCCTCTTCGCTATCTCCCGGCTCTTTTCAAGATGATACTCCTTCGGTTGCGGCAGCCAGCCAAAGGGATATTCACGGTTGAGCAGGACACGTTCAGAAGCCGCAAGATATATGGCGAGCAGCCGTATCATACTGCCGCGCTTCTTCCATTGAGCTTCTTCCGCCAAAGCGAAAAGAATGTCCCGCCGGTTCTCAAAATTATTTAATGCGTCCTGTGTGAAGCGACGGCTCTTCTGAAGCACTTCATAAAGATATTTTACTGACCAGCCTATTTCATGCGCGACGATCTTCGCGGGCAGTCCCATCGAAAAAAGTTTTCTTATATCATCGTACATATCGCCGCTATACATGGCTTCCTCTCGTCGCCTGTATGATGGCTTTCGATAGATGATGATTCATAAAAGTTCCTATGGGGTTCTCTTTTCTCTTGCGCTTCTCCTCGGCTATTTTTTCTCTGTTAGTAAGATATTCATCCCGCGTCATCAGCCTGGAGCGGAAATTTATCATCCAGTAGTGCCAGACAAGGGCGGAGGCTATCACGCGGTCGTCATGCCCTTTTTCCGCTTCAAGCTCGCCGGTATCCCTCTTTATGAAGTGTCCGAGTTCCTGTATGAGTTCTCCGCTCCTTATGACGACATCGTCATTATTTACCGCCGTCTGGAAGCCATATAGAAGCCTTTCTTTCTGCTCTCCTGAAGTTTTCCACTGGAAGGCGGTTTTGGCCGGCGAAAGACTATCGGGACGGGAATACAGGTATTCGGCCTTGAGCTTTTTTGCATAATCGTAAATGGTCATGTTCTCATCGACCCGGTTAGTCCTTATCCAGCGGCGGTACATTTCGATATGGTCTCTCATGGCCATGCCCGGCCCAGTAATCTCATATATCTGCGGGGCCTGCCACATCCCGGCAAGCGTGAGAAATAGCCATGTAAATGGCATGATTTGAATGCCCTTGTCCGAATATTCAAGCACTTGCTCGATACGATCCTTGAAGCACTTGTAAATAGTAATAATCCCGTAATCCGACCTCGGATTTACCGCCCAGGTGGGATCGGCCCCCAAGATATAGAGGGGTGCTTCCGGCTCGAAGTCTTCCCATAACTTGATACGGCCCGAATAGGAATCTACAAGTTCCATCTGGGCCATCTCTTTTCTGAACACGGGCTCAAGACGCCTTATAGGGTCAAAAGATTTCTCTTTCATGTTGTCGATATTTTTCCATTTGAAAAAGTGAGAGCCGGAACTGCGGAACGCCTCCATATGATGCCATGGATACTCCTGGTTCATCATGTCCTCGCGGGAAAGCGCCCCGTGGTCTTTCATCTCCTCCTTGCACATTTTCCGCCACCATGCGAGTTGCGACATGGACACTTCATACCCATAATCTTTCTTTACTCGTTGCCACATCTCCTTTTCAGGCTCGCTCATAGGGTAGGAATATTTGTCAAGGTCAGGGCCTGGAGTAAGCCTATATGTCTCCTTCAGCCACCAGCCGAGGAATATGCGCTTTTTGGTCAAAGAGTCCTCGGCATCATCCCACATATCCGAAAACAGGCCGAATCCGTTGGCGGTGGACTCGAAGATATAGAGCCTGTTCGGGTGGGTGTCTGAAAGGGTCGCCATGAAAGAATTAAGGTCATCCACATTCTGAAAGAAAGCCACCTCGGTAAAGTGCCCGAAGTTCGCGGTTCCGGAACGCCCCATGTTTCCTTTTTTGCTCTTTTTGGCGGTCGTGAATAAGAAGCGTATGCGGGAGCCGTTGTTGAAGCTCATCATAAGGGCGTTATCGCGTTTCTTCATCATCCGCGCACCCATAGGGAGATTGGAGTAGAACGTCCGAAGGTTGTCTCTCATCCCCGCCGATATTTCATAATCAGCCGAGACGAGCGCACCCTGAAGCTTCGGGAAACGAAAAGACCAGTAGAGGTCAAGGGCACAACAGAGGGTAGAGATACCCAACTGCCGGGCTTTTAATAGTATGAATGTCCGGACGGATTCAGGTGCGGTAAATATTTCATGGACAACATAGAGTTGCCCATCGTACCAGGTGTTCGGGGAAAACGACATCATCCCTTCATCCTTGGAGATGACCTTCAAGTGGGTACACCATTTGAGAAAGCGCATGGCTTCCTTATTCTCTTTAAGAGACTCCCATAGCGTTTCTTTAAAGGGTGTCGGTTTTTCCGGATTAAAGATAAACGGCTTCAAATCATCGCCCCTTGCTTCTTCCCTTCACCCGTTTCAGGCGCGGATTCCGTTTCTTTGCACCCGGACTGGCATTCCTGCTCGACTTGGCGAGGATGGCGGAAGCCCTTTCCTTGCTGATCCCTTCTTTTTTGGCTATCCTTGCCGCTACTGATTTGAAAGACATATGGTTACCCCTTTTTCTTTTTTTTCGTTATCGCTATGGAGAACGCCGAGCCGAAGGACGTTTCCGGTATATCCCCTTTTGGCATGACGAATGCGTCTCCCGGCCTGCCCGCCGGATTCCCGAAACTCCGGGATTGCATTTCTTTTATGCGGTCAAGCTCGGAGGCATTATTCGAGTTACCCTTAAGACTGTTCTTAGAAGGCGTTACCATCTCTTTATTGCCCTTACTCACCTGTCACACCTCCTTTCCTGACGAAGAATAATGAATATACGAGGAAAACGGCTATCGTCACGATTCTCAGGACATCCGGTTGCCAAACCACATAGGCCGCCATGACTGCATCCACGATGAATACGAAGACTGGAATGAGCTTTATAAGAATCTGCTGCAATCCCGTTATGAAGGCTCTTACCTCTACCATCCGCGCTACGGCATCCGACATTTATGCATCCTCCTCTTCAAAAAATTTTCCGCTTTCACCCGATTCGGTTTTTTTCATCTTGCTGTCGTGGACTTTAAGGAGAAGCTCGACAATCTCGCGTTGTTCAAGGAAGTTGCTCCCTCCCGGTATGTTCCCCTCAGCTAAATCCCTTACCTTGTCCTCGGCTATATCCAAAAGGTCTTTCTTTTCTTTCTTCTTCACCATCATTTGCCCCCTTTATTTATAATCTGCTGAAGCGCATTCGATGGCACTGATGGCTCTTGTCGCTTTAAAAGGGACTGAAGAAGCTTCCCTATCGTGCTTTGAGGATATTTGCCTTCCTTTGCGAGTTGAATAGCGATTCGGGATTTTATGCCTGGACTCCCAAGGATTTTCTTTATGACACCAGCTGTGGCCGCTCCTTGGGGGCCCGCAACCACGGCTCCCCCCGTCGCGGCAAGGACATCATCAAGAGAAAGGATATTCCGGTTGCCTATCCTGTTTATGGCACGCCTCAAGTATGGTTCGGCGGTCAAAAGCTCGGATTCCTTTGCATTGAGTTCTTTAAGGAATTTATTTGAGGAGTTCGATTCTATCTCCTCCTTGAGTCCTCGCGCAATCTGCTTCATAGCCGCTATTTTGGCTTCACTATAGGCGCCAAAAGGGTCCTTCTCGGCGGCCTCGTAATTCCTTTCAAGCTGACGATAGATGTCCTTCTTAATCGTCTGTGCCTTACCCATGGTAAGCTTGCCGTTGCCCCAGTTCTTCATGAATTTGTCAAATTCAGCCTTTATGTCCGAGATATTGCTTGCCGGGTCGTAGCTATCAAGGGCCTTTGTAATTGCCGGTTGCATTCGCTTTACCACGGCAACCGCATCAATAGGTTTATTAGCCTCCGCCTTTATGGCTGAATCAATCTGACTGTTAATATCAGATACTGTACCCATGAGATTGTCATAGCCGCCCCGGGTAAGAGGTATCTTTTCCTTCAAAAGAGTCTTCGTAATCGCTTCCCTCGTCTCAGGAGTGAGGCCCGTTGGCCATTTCGCCGCGGATTCATAAATACGGTTTGCCTTATCTCTCATCGCACCTCTTATTCCAGATGCTTCAAGGGTATCGGCAGCCGAAGCCTTTGCCTCAGCGCTAATGGGTGAAAGGACTTGCAGATTAAAGAGAGCTTTCAAAATATCTGCTTTTTCGGGATCTGACTCATAAAGTGAATTGACGAAATCCCCTATCGTAGCGAGCCCCTTATGAACGTCCTTTTGATTGAGAAAATTCTCAAGATGACCATGTATGGACTTGCGGGCCGATTCAGGCACAAGGGTCTCATAGGTGCTCTTGAGCGGTTCTCCCAAA
>JAKAGP010000104.1 GCA_021825785.1 Nitrospirota bacterium | reverse complement strand
CGATATCCATGCCTAATAAAATTCCCCATCCGTTGTAGGGGCGGGGTTTCCCCGCCCTGATTCGCCGTCAACGGCGGGCGCGGAAACCGCGCCCCTACGTAACGGTATTGAATCTCCCAATTCTTTCGCCGCCCCCTCGTCCTCGCAGGCCTGGATCATCTCATAGGTAATAAACGCGGTGGCCTCGTCCAAAAACCTGCACTCATATTCCTGGGCCCATGAATCAGGGTCCGTGATGCCGCTTCTCAGTGCCCTGATGTCCACTGCCAGGCCCTGGGCCCTGGCCTCATGGATGCTGGTCTCATGTTTTGAAAAATCGCTGTCTGTCCAGAGGCGGTAAAACATATTGGATCTGCCGTTTGCCGTGGAGGAGACACGGATGCGTTTCCCCCTTGTAATGGCCGGGTACATGGCTTTCCAGATCGCGCTTGAGTCCCTGTGGAACGCGAACTCATCCAGCAAGACGTTTCCCGAGAAACCGCGCACCGTGTCAGGGTTTGCGGGCAGGCTTATTATGCGGGACCCGTTAGGCAGCTCCACCTCTGCGCGGGACTCCCTCTCCGCACATATCACGTCCTCGCTCCTTATCTTCAGATAACGCAGGTGAGAAAAGACCTTTTGCATCACTTCCCTGCTCTGGCGCTCCGAAGACGAGAGTATCAGGTTGTTGCAGCGCTCCTCCAGCCCCTCCACCACGGCCTCCATGGAAAGCGCGAAGGACTTTCCTATCTGCCTGGCGGCAAGCCATATCTTTTTTTGAGACCGGTCGTTCAGCCAGCGCCGCTGATATGGCAGGAGGATTGGTTGTGTCAGTCCCCTCCCTGGAGGGACAGGGGTGGGTTTACCTCTTGATCCCATACTCCGCCTCCAGTATCTTTTCCGCCTCCGCCTTCAGCTGTTCTGGCGTGCTTTTTTTCTCTTTAAGCTTCAATTTCCGGGACAGCTCTATCACCGTCTTAAGCAGGTTCGTGTAGGCATGTACTGCCTGGTTGTCCAATTCCGTTTTGGCGTCAAAATATTTCTCGTATTTCTCTATCTGCGCCACGAGCTTTAGCATCATTCTTTCTTCGAACGAGAACCGGGAGTCCCCGGTGACCAGGCGGTCGTAAAAACTGTTCTGTTTCGCCCACCGGTCCAGCGTCAGGCGGGAGATGCGAAGGCCGCGGCTCCCGAGGTCCGCGATGGTGCGGACCTTGTTGCCCCCGTTGGCGCGAAACACCTCAAAGGCCAGTTCGATGTTTTCCGGGGTATTTTTACCTTTGGTGTCCATCATAATCTTGTGTCCACACCGATGTCCGCGATAAAGCCATCCAGCACATCGAGACCAGTGGGGGAGATGGTGACCATCTCCAGCCGGATACCCCTGCACTTGCGAAGTTCCCTGTGGACAAGCCCTTTTTCGGAGAGATAGCAGATGTGGCTCTGGCACTCTTCCTCGGTAATGGAGTATTTGAGGTCGTCCAGCAGCAGGTGTATGACTTTGGAATCCACAGGACGTGGGTGCTCATAAGCCAGAAGCTTGAGGATCGCCCCTCGAACGCGCCTGTATTTTTCTTTCCTGGCATCCATGATTTAATATCTTTCTTTCCTGGCTTCCATGATCTATCTGTTGCCTCCAAAGAAGAACTGGCGGGTGATATCATTTTTTTGCATTAAGCGACTCCTCCAGACCCTTTAATTTGTCAATTGTGAGTTTCTGCAAGATCAGTATCTCCCTGTGCTCCGAGTTGTCCCGGCCGATGAATTCCTTTATCGAGGTCTTCATCTCCTCCATCGCTTCGGCCTGCTTGCCCATGGCCACCGCCTGGGCCTGCTGCGCATGGATGAACTGCGTGCCGTGCTTGTCCGCCAGGCGGTAAAGGCCAAGCAGGATAACCAGGGCGATCAGCAGGCCCCCGCCCGCGTTTATGAGGGCCTGCATTATCTGTGGGGAAAACCAGGACATTTATCTTTTCCCGCCCTCCACCCCTTTAGATGTATGGGGCTTCGCCCCATTCCCCATCAAAGACAAAGGATTCGAACCCATTTCTACTCCCACACCGGCACTGAGGCCTGCGCCGCCTTTATCCTGGCCACAAGCGCGTCCTTGTCCGCCTGGGAGAGCTCCCGGCTCTCGTTTACGGCCCTGGCGATCTCCACGCCCACCTGCACCGCCGCTGACATCGCCATTTCAGCCACGCCGGTAAGATTGTTTGCCTGCTCGAACGTCATTATTTCGCACCTCCGTTAATAAAGACGGGCGTACCAAGGTTCGCTCCTACGTACGACTGCGACCCTGCTGTTGGATTTGTACGTAGGGGCCCAAGGGGGGCGGTTGATGCGCCCCTACTTAAAAACCCTTGCTGCGCCCCTGATGTTTTGATCCCCAATTGGTCCGCCGTGGTTATAAGCTCCGGCAGGAAAGCGCTCAGGTCCGAAAGCGCCTGCTGGTATGCGGCCAAGGATTTTTGCTTTGCCGCCGCGTCCCCGGAGTCCAAAGCCAGGATAAGTGCGTCGCCCGAAGTTATGTAGGCTAACCTGGCCTTGTTATAACCGGCCTTGAGCGTCGCACAGTCCGCGGGCTTTATCTTTCCCGAGTCGCACATGCTTTTTGCCTGGGTCTCAATACCGGCCAGCACCGCGCCTGTGGATTCATACCCCGCGGTGGTATCAGCCTTCCATGCGGCGCAGGATGCGAAAGCGAGGACAAGGGCCGCAAGGGCCAGAAGAAAAAACACCTGTTTAAGCCTGATAAACCCGCTTTGGCCTCCCTTCATGCCAGCCTTGGCGGTTATTGCGCTATCTTCAGTCGCTCCGGCGCCGCTGGTCTTTCCAAGGACAGCCGTTATCAGGTCCCTGGCCTCATCTTCAGAGAGCGCGGGGACCGTCCGCAGCAGAAAGGTGACCGCATCGGAGAGTTTGGTGTCAGAAGGCAGCTTGCTTCCGTGCTCTTTTATGAACTGTGCGCCCTCTTCCTCGGCAAAGGCGATGGCACGCACGGCAATGGCTTCAACGTAGTCCTGGCGGGCCTGGCTTGCCTGTATATGGTATTTCTTCTGAAGCCATGCAAAGAATATTCCCAACAGTGCGAGGACTACGGCAGTAAGAAGCGGGGTTATAGTGTTTTGCACAACCGCGACGACAGCGTTGATCATATAAAGGCCTCCTTTTTGTTTTTGGTTTTTTGTTTTTTGTTTTTTTTGCAGTCATCCGGGCCGGATATCGACTGGCACGAGCCGGGCTGGATGCAGCGTCTTGAGGCGGGACCATGTGCCAGCATGGCTCGCATGGAGGGCCAAGTGAAGAAACAAAAAAGCTATGCGGCGGGCCTTTTCCCCTCCTTAAGCTCCTCGATCGTAAGCCCGCCCGTGTACTCAAAGTGCCCCCAGTCCCTGAACGTAAACCTTCCTCCCCATCTGAGACCGAGGGACTCTCCAACGGCCCCGAGCCGCTCAAAGGAGTAGGTATCCTGCCAGTCGATCTTCCCGTCCTTTAAAATGGCCACATCGAAGGCGCAGCCGAACATATGGACGGATGTGAGCAGCCTTGTCACGATCCGGTTTTGTCCCTCCGTAATCGGGGCAAGCCCGGCCTCTTTCCGCAAACGGTTCACCTCATCTACGGTTTTCCTGCCCTGGGCGAACAGGGCATGCTGCTCGGCCTCCGTGCGGAGGGTGTAAACGGTAATGAATTCAATGCCCAGCTGCTTTGCCCCGGCTTCCAGTTGCAGAAGCCTCTCACGGACCACGGGGACCAGGCTGTTAATATCTCTGCTCATCTTTGTTCGCTCTCCTTTCACCGGACATCTTCCCCTCTTCGCCTGCTTGGCGGGGCGGGCGCAAATGAAAAGGCCGTTCGCATTCCTTTGGGACCTCATTTGCGCCCGCTGTCAGGGGGGGATTAAAAAAAAACCCGTTTTGCCGGCGCGGGCGGAATGCCGGGACGCCCGCGCTTGTTAATGGTAGGGATCCAGGTGGGTTTGCCGGCCTCGTGCCGAGCGGATTCTGGTCCGGGAAAACGGGTCCTGAAACTCTTATTTCAACTCTCATTCCAAACATCATGCATTGAGTTTAAAAGGCGGCGTATGTGCGCGTCCGCTGAAAGAGTTTAGAAAATCAGTTTCTTGAAAAAACGGCTCCGGATTAAAGGGGGGTTTTTCGTGTGTTATAATTAATTTTGCGTGAAGACAGATTTTTAATTTAAAAACACCGTGGCCAGACAGGGATTTTTCCAGTATCAAAAAAACCCCTGCGCCGCCTGCGGAAGGCAACCACATTCAGGCGGGTGCATGTTTAAAATAAATTTTTCAAAGGACGTCACCGGCATCCTGCTCATAGCCGTCATATCCGTTTTTCTCTTCGCGGCTTACAACGTTTTTTTCGTCTTCCCTTCTTTCTCCAGTTTGCATGTGGATTCCATGGAAAACGAGGCCTCCAATATTGCCGTCCACTTCAGCAGCTCGCTTGCGGAGATGGACTTCCGGTTCGAAGACGGGGGCGTAACCGGCGAAGTGAAGAAGGAAGCCCGCCTTCTCCATAACGACTTCGGGCTGTGGAAGATACGGCTTTTTTCCCCTGAAGGCAAGCTTATATTCGATGATACCAACTCTTCCGCGGTGGGGCACATGATCACAAAGAGATTTTTTTATGATACCGTGGCAAAAGGCTATATATACAAGCATTTTATTCCCAAAAACAGCCGTACGCCGGGCGGGGAAGCGGCCCCCACGGACCTTGCCGTAGCGTATGCCCCCGTTATGGTGAACGGAAAGTTTGCCGGGGCAAGCGAGATATATTACGACGTATCCGGCATCAGGAGAAAAGCGGACTCGCTTTTCCTTACGTCTTTTTTAATGCTGGCGCTCCTTGTGTCCGCCTTGCTCCTGGCGGTCGTCATCGTTTCGCTCAAGGCCAACAGTATCGCCGGGGCCAGGCAAAAGGCCGAGGAGGCCCTCCACCGGAGCGAACGTCTGCTGCGTTCCATAATAGAGACGGAGCCCGAGTGCGTAAAGCTGCTTGCGGCGGACAACACCCTTTTGATGATGAACCCGGCGGGGCTTGCCATGATACAGGCCTCCTCTTTTGAAGATGTAAAAAACAGGCCCGTCACGGACCTGGTCATCCCCGAACACCGGGAGGCATTTCTGGAGCTTACCCGGAAGGTGCTGGCCGGGGGGGAGGGTTCGCTGGAATTCGAGATAGCGGGGCTTAAGGGACGCCGCCTTTGGCTGGAGACCAACGCCATCCCCTTCACCAATGAAAAAGGCGAAATAGCCGGTCTGCTCGGCATAACCCGGGACATCACCTCAAAGAAGCGCTGGACGGCAACCCTTGAAAGCTCCCTGAGGGAAAAAGAGACCCTGCTAAGGGAGCTTTATCACAGGACCAAAAACAATATGCAGGTGATCTCAAGCCTCATAAGCCTGCAGTCTTCCTCCGTCTCGGATAGCCGCGTCCTCCAGATGTTCGACGACACAAAAAACAGGATACGCGCCATGGCGCTCGTGCATGAGAAGCTCTATCAGTCCAGGGACCTCTCCAGCGTCAACATGAAAGAATACATCCGGGACTTGGCGGACGCCCTCATTGAAAGCCATTCGCAGGTAGAAGGAAAGGTGGCGCTGAAGCTCGATGCTGACAGCATCACATTGCCCATAGACATAATAATGCCTTGCGGCCTCATCATAAACGAGCTTATCTCCAATTCACTCAAATACGCCTTCACGGGTGAGGGCGGCGGAGAGATAAGGATATCCTTCCGGCAGACCGGCCCCGGCCTGATGGAGATCGTTTACAGGGACAACGGGCCCGGCCTGGAGTCTGCCGGTATCGGCAATATCAGGACCCTGGGTTTGAAGCTGGTCCGCAACCTGGCAACCAAGCAGCTTGGCGGCGAGATAGAAATGATCCCCGGCAGGGGAGCGGAATTCAGGATCAGATTCAAGGCATAAAATGGACAGCGAGCGTAAAGCGAGCGAATATAATCAATAAAAAAGTCCTTACATTCGATGCCCGTAGGGCATAAAAAAAACAGGCGCTCAATAACGGCCTTATTTTAAAATAGACAATGCGCTGTTTAGGCTAAAAATGAAAAATACGAACGGAAAGATAAAGATACTGATAGTGGAGGACGAGTCCATCACCGCCATGAGCATGGCGGATCTCCTGGACCTGTGGGGATATGATGTATGCGAGCCCGCTCCGTCCGGCGAGGACGCGCTTAAGGTGGCGGAAACCGAACGGCCCGCCCTTGCCATACTGGATATAAAGCTGAAGGGGGACATGTCCGGGCTGGAGCTTGCCGCGCTGCTGAAGGAGCGCTTCGGGATACCGGTGGTCTTTATATCGGGCTATGCGGATGAGGCCATAAGGAAGCAGGCTGAAGACGCGGGGGCAGCCGGATACCTGCTTAAACCCTTTGACCTTGCCCACCTGAAGACCATGCTGGAGCGGGCGCTGGGGTCTTCAAACATCTGATTTTTTCGATTCTCATGCCTGCAACGCCAAAAAATTTTTATTTTTTGCGGGAGATCGCTATTGGCTGCAGGACCAGTAGGGCCACTGGGAAACCTGATTGCTGTTTTTTACGTTAGTGCAAAGCGAACCGCAGTCCTGCTGAAAGGGGCCGACCCCCAGAATGCCGTTATACCCGTATCCCGAATAGTCTTTGGCGTGCGAGATGTTTCCGATTGTCCCATTCATGTCAAACGGCATATTGAGTATTTGTATGGATGTCCCGTTCCTATACCA
>JAKAGP010000103.1 GCA_021825785.1 Nitrospirota bacterium | reverse complement strand
ATGTGCTTTCCGGCGTCATCCGCGGGATGCGCCTTGCCCGCAAATATTATCTGAACGGGCATCCACTTGTTATTAAGCAGGCGCTTGAGCCTTTCGGTGTCGCTCAGTACGAGGGATGCCCTCTTGTAAGTTGTGAACCTGCGGGCAAACCCTATGGTGAGGGCATTAGGGTCCAGGAAAACGCCTTCGGCAAGCACCACCCGGGCATCCGGCCCGTTCTCGATCCACCTTTCCCGCGCTCTCTCCATTATCCTCATGATGAGCTTCATCTTAAGCCAGTAATGGGTGTTCCACAGCTCTGTGTCCGGTATCTTTCTTACCGCCTCCCACGTCTCCGGCTGGTCATGCCGGCTTTTCCAGTCCTCGCCCAGGTGCCTGTTAAATAGCAGCTCCATTTTGGGCTCTATCCAGGTGGGCACATGTACGCCGTTTGTCACCGACCGTACGGGCACATCCTCCTCCGGCCTGCCGGGCCAGAGGGAATGCCACATCCGCCTGGCGATCTCCCCGTGTCTTTTGCTTACCCCGTTTCTGTGGGAGGAGCACTTCAGGGCAAAGACGGTCATGTTGAAGCCGGCCCGGGGGTCCGCCGGGTTCATTCCCAGATCGAAGAAACTTTCGCGGTCCAGCCCCAGGGCGGGCCAGTAGGGGCTGAAATATTTTTCCATGAGCTCAAAGGGGAAGACGTCCGTCCCGGCGGCAACGGGGGTGTGCGTGGTAAAGACTGTCGTTTCTTTAATATTCCGGAGGGCGTCGCTGAAGCGTGTGCCCGCGGATACCCCTTCCCTTATCCTTTCCATTATGGCGAAGGCGGGATGGCCTTCGTTCAGGTGGAGGACCGGGTGCCTGAGGCCCATGGCGGCAAGCACCGCGCTTCCCCCTATACCAAGCACGATCTCCTGCCTCAGGCGCTGCTCGATGTTGCCTGTATAGAGGTGGGCCGATATCCTGCGGTTCCAGGGGTCATTGGCCTCTATGTCCGTGTCTATCAGGTACAACGGGATTTTGCCTACCTCTATCTTCCAGACCTCCACATAGATAGGCGGCTCTATTACAGGCACCTTCACAAGAAGCGGCCTGCCTTTTTCATCCGTCACCTTCGATATGGCCGCACCCGCCCTGTCCAGGGGCTCATCCAGGTTCTCCTGCCAGCCGCTCAGGGAAATCTTTTGGCGCAGATAGCCCTCCGGATACATAAACCCCACGGCCGTCAACGGCAGGCCGAGGTCGCTGCTTTCCTTCAGGAAATCCCCGGCCAGAAAACCAAGCCCCCCGGCGTAAAAAGGCAGCGAGCGGTGCAAGCCGTATTCCGCTGAGAAAAAGGCTATGGGCAAGGCTTCCGGGTCGCAGACGTTTTGCGAGAACCATTTGCCTCCGCCGTTTTCCACTTCCTCACGGAACCGCTCCATCACCCGGTCGTAATGCGCAAGAAAGTCCTGGTCTTTTGAGGCGTCATCGAGGGTTTTTCTGTCTATCTCGGTCAGCATCTTTACCGGATTGTGTCCGGAGAGTTTCCATTCCGCCCGGCTCAGTCTCTTAAAGAGCATCCTGGCTTCGGGATGCCAGCCCCACCACATGTTAAAGGCAAGAGCCGCGATGCCCGAGATCCGGTCCGGCGCCTCGATGGGTAGTCTCTTCAGTCCGTCCACAGTAAAATGCCCTCCTTTTTGGTCAGCATGCCTCAGGTTCAACCATCTTTTTTTATACAAATAAATTCTATAGCGGAAAACGAATAAAAGTAAGACTCGTTTGATAAAATCTGTATGAAAAGGCAAAAGTCAAAAAGTCAAAAAGTCAAAAAGACCTAAAAAGAGAAAGCCGTCATCGTCCGGCAACTACCAAAAGGGGGCAAATGAAAAAAAGGGGCGCAGTGCTCTTTGACCTTTACGGCACTCTCATAGATATAGAGACAAACGAAGAAGACCTTTCCGTCTATTCAGCCTTGTCCAAATATCTCTCTTATTACCAGGTAAGGATCGGCCCTGAGGACCTGAAGGCCGCCTATTTCGGGGAGGTCAGCCTGTGGCTACGGGCGGATATCCACAGGGAAGTGGACGTCTTTGAGATATTCAAAAGCATAATGCAAAGGCATGGGGAAAAGGGCAAAAAATTCCCTCCGGAGGTGGTGTTTTCGGCCACAGTCCTTTTCAGGAGCCTGACCATGCGGAGGTTTGGGCTTTTCCCGGGTGTGAAGGGCTTCCTTGAGGAGGCATCTGAAAATTTTCTGACTGCCCTTGTCTCCGATGCCCAGTGGCCTTTTGCGGAGCCCGAGCTTGCAATGCTGGGCCTGGAAAGCTATTTTCGATCAATTATACTTTCCAGCCGCATAGGGCACAGGAAACCAGACCCCAGGCCCTTTGAAGCAGCCATGAAGGAGCTGAAGGTCCGGCCGGAAGACTGCATTTACATAGGCGACAGCCCGGAGAGGGACCTGCAGGGGGCAAGAAACGCAGGCATCAGGTGCGTGCTTTTTGGAAGGGGACCAGGGCCCTTCGGCGGCTTGAGCCCCGAGGCCTCCTTTAACAGCTACGCGGAGCTTTATTCCATTTTGCCAAGGCTGTTCCCTGCCTGAAAAAACCGGGGGGCTGGGGGGGCGGACGGCATTCGCTCCGCTAAGCGCCGTCTCATCTGGTTAGGCTGCATGCCGAGCATGCCGCGCCAGGTTTTTCCAGTTGCTGCAGCGCTGTGTTACGCGCCCGCGTCACCCGCTGCGCTCACACCATCCGCCCCCCTTTGCGCTTCCATGATTTTTTTCCCGCCGTTTCTTGTTTGCCTTCTTTTCGTTTTTTGAATGGGGTATGGGGCGAAGCCCCATACAGGAAATGGCGGGAGGGTGGGTTATAAAAAAATAATGAAGTAAAGTGCCCACAGGAATAAATAAATACCTGAAGAGATCAATTTTTATTGGCCCGGTCTTTTCAGAAAGGGTTCGGGTCTTTCCTCAGGAAGCGTTTTTTCATCGAAGGGCATTACTCCAAGCGCAGTAAAGACCGTCTCCGTTTTTTTCATGAATTCCCTCCAGTCAAACTCAGAGGTGGACTCCTGTATGTCCTTGTCGAGGGCCTTCATTACAAGGGAGCTCATTTCCTGATAGTTGAATGAGCCGTCCAGGACGCTCGATCGCACGAGGACCCTGTACAGGCTTTCATCGTTCATCAGGTCGTCGCCTTCTTTCACCACAAGGCCCCTGCGGCGTTCCGGCGCCGCGATATACCAGTCCATGGCCGAGCAGAGGGCATCGTAAAGGGCCAGGATGCCATCGGTTATCTGGCCGCGCTCAAACCTTCGCCTTGCCCCCCTTATGTGGAGCTTCGCCCTCATCAGCGGGCCTTTCACAGGGCCCAGCGCATCTTCGTTTATGAGCCCGAAATGGGGCAGGGTCTTCCCCTCCTTTTTGAGGGTGGATTGCGATTCTATGATTTCCATCATACACCCATTTCCGCCCCGAGGCGATATACTAAAACAGGCCATAAAGCAGAGGTAAAAAGGGAAATGATGGCAAATCAAAAACTTTACCGCACAGCAAAGAGGCTGGGCAGATGACCGGTGCAGGGCTCTCCTATCAGACGAAGGCTCAAGCATCCCATAATGAATAAAAACAAAAACCCCATTTCTTATACAAAAGAACCGGGTTCATGGATAATGTTCCTGGCGGCGTTCGCAGCGGGTGTGCTGGTATCTGGCGGCCCAAGAATGATAACGGCTATAGTATTCGTGTCGCTCACGCTTTTGCTCCTCGTAAAAACCCCGGCGGTCAATATGATAAGAAGCAGCAACCTGGACCGGCTGCCCGATCTGGCCATGCTGGCGCTGCCAGGGTTTGCCGGGCTCGCCTATTCCGCCTGGCTTTATCCGTCTTTGGGTCTCCTTTACGCTGCAGGGGCGCTCCTTTTTGCGCTTAATTATTATTTCGGGAAGGACGGGAAAAGTAAAAAATTTCCTCCCATATACGCGGAGGGCTTCGGCATGGCCATCATGGGCCAAGTGGCCGTTATCTCCTCGTCTGTTACGGGCGGCATCGGGAAGCACTTATATCTTTGGGCGATGTTTTCCCTGTTCTATTTCGCCAGCTGCTTCAGGGTGAGGTATCCAGGATTGAAAAGGTACAGGCCCATCGGGGCCGTTTATTCAGGGGCGCTCCTTTTGGCGGGCCTTGCCGGCGCCGCGCTTGGACATCCGGTGCTTCTGGCTTTTCTGCCGCTGGCGGAGGATGTCTGGTCAGCTGTTAAACGGCGCGAAAAGAAGGAAAAATTCAGGCAGATCGGTCTTCTGTCTACGGCAAAGGTGCTGGTGTTTGCCGCCATCCTGGTAATGGGCAAATAAGGCATCCCGTTTTTAATTTTAAATCAAAAATCTGTTATAATGCCGCAGATTGCACCCCGGAGCTTTTTGTTTTGGCTGCAATAATCGATCTATGAAAGTGCTCATTGCCGATACCGCTGTTGAGACAAAACAAATCCTTGGGAAGATGCTCACGGACGAGGGCTACGAGTGTTGCTTTGTGGAAGAAGGCGGCGATGTTCTGGGCAAGGTCTATAGCGAATCTCCCGATGTTTTATTCCTCTCCGTAAATGCAACCGGCGGCCGCTGCTTCGGGGTGCTGAAGAAATTGAAATCCGCCCCGTCCACGGTGGATATGCCCGTGATCCTTATCAGCGCGGGGAGGGCGCAAAAGAGACTGTCAAAAGGCTACCTGCTGGGGGCTTACGACTACATCTGCAGGCCCTATTTCAAGGAAGAGGTCATAGCGCGGCTCAAAAATATCACCTACATCAGGAATAAGACAAGGGAGCTTGAGTTCGCAATGGACCGGGACTGCCTTACGGGGCTTTATAACCGCGGCTTTTTCATGGACAGGCTGGTGGAGGAGTTGTCCTGGTCCCTTAGCTACGGCGAGCCCCTGTCGCTCATGATGCTGGATATCGATTTTTTCAAAAAGATCAACGACACTTACGGCCACCGCTGCGGAGACGAGGTTCTGGCGAAAATTGCGAAGATAGTATTGTCCACGGTGCGCAGAAACGATATCGCAGGCAGATACGGGGGCGAAGAATTTATTGTGATGATGTCCAATACATCCAGTGGCACCGCCGCTGCCGTTGGGGAAAGGGCCAGGCAGGCGGTGCAGGACGCAGAGCTTCTTTGTGACGGTTCGCCGCTGTCTTCCGTCACCATCAGCATTGGAGTGGCCACATTCGAAACGGGCGACCCCGCCCCGGAAGCGCTTATACGGCAGGCGGACAGGGCGCTATACATGGCCAAAGAAGGCGGCAGAAACCGGGTATGTGTGCATATGGACGGCAGCCGTCCAGATGCCTAGCTGCCTTCAGGCAATTTTTCCGCAAGAAGCTGCGAGATGGTTTTTTTAAAAACCGGGTGGATGGCCTGCGGGGCTATCTCCGCGAGCGGCTTGAGGACAAACTCTCTTAAGTGCATGAGCGGGTGCGGCACCTTAAGCCTGCCTTCCGGCCCATCCGGAATATCTACTACCTCATCCCCGTATAGAAGTATGTCCAGATCGATGATCCTCGGGCCCCATTTCTCCCTGCGCACCCGCCCCATCTCCCGCTCCACTTCCTGAAGGGTCTCAAGCAGGGCCAAGGGATTTTTTCCCAAATCAGTCTCGATCCTGGCGGCCATGTTTATGAAGTCGGGCTGGCCCGCCACCATGCCGGGATGCTCTATTTCCGGCCTGTCCATCCCCCAGGGCTTTGTCTCATAGGGGCTGGAGAGGGCCGTTACCCTTATGCCCCGCCGTTCGAGCAGGTCAAGCGCCTTGAGGCAATTTTCAAGCCTGTTGCCAAGGTTTGAACCTATGCCAATGTAAGCGGTCGGCAAAAGGGCGGCCTTTTTTGTTCAACCTTCCGGACTAGAGGACCTTAGCTATCCGTTGCACCGCCTCGCCGATCCTGTCGACCGGCACGGTGAGCGCAAAACGGATGTATCCCTCCCCCGGCTGGCCGAAGCCCACGCCGGGAGTGGCCACGACGCCCGCCTTTTCAAGGAGGTGTTTTGCGAAGGAACGGGAATCAGAAAAAACCCCCTTCGGGCATCCGGCCCACAGATAGAATGCGGCCCCGGGCTTTATTACATGGATACCCTGCCCGGTGAGTCCGGCGTAAAGGGCGTCTCTTCTTTCCTGGTAGGTCTGCCTGATGCCGGAGAGCTCCGCGTCTCCGGTGTTAAGCGCCGTAATGCCCGCCTCCTGGACCGCCTGGAAAACGCCAGAATCCAGGTTCGTCTTTATCTTCCCAAGGCCCGCCAGCACTTCGCTGTGACCAACCGCAAAACCCAGCCTCCAGCCGGTCATGTTGTAGGTCTTTGACAGCGAATGGAACTCTATGCCCACTTCCTTTGCCCCAGGCGTCTGGAGAAAGCTGGCCGGTTTCCTTCCGTCATAATATATCTCCGAATAGGCGGCGTCATGGCAAACGATAATATTGTGCCTGCCGGCGAACTCTACCACTTTCCTGAAAAACTCCATATCCGCGGTCGCCCCTGTGGGGTTGTTGGGATAGTTGATAAAAAGGAGTTTTGAGCGCTTGAGTATATCCGCCGGGACCGCTTCAAGGTCTGGCAGGAAACCGTTGGCCTCCAGGAGCGGCAGGGGATAGCCCTGTGCGCCGGCAAAAAGCGCCCCCACCGGATAAACGGGATAGCCCGGAGAGGTATAGAGCACTACGTCGCCAGGGCCGGCAAACGCAAGAGGTATATGCCCGATGCCCTCCTTGGAGCC
>JAKAGP010000102.1 GCA_021825785.1 Nitrospirota bacterium | reverse complement strand
TTTATATTTTTAAAAAAGGGACTCATTATTCTATTTCTTTTAAATGACTTTCTTTAAATTAATAAAAGGCCATTACTTACAGTATCACAATATGTTCGCTCCATGTATTCGGCTTTGCCCCAATTTTTAAAACTAAATTCAATAGCGTCATCAGCGATTTTAAGGGTCGACTTTCCATTTTCAGCTGCCTGCAAATGTTTAAATACTAAAGACCTTCTGCACATTACTCCAAAATATGTCGATATGCCAATATCGGGTTTTTTCGAAGATGGATCGTAAGGCAAGCCGCTATCGAGTTTCATTCCGGCTAAATAATTTAAGGCAGTGATTACTGTATCCAAAGGAATATCATCAAGCAATGTAAGAAAATCTATAGTTGTGAGTGCTGAATCAAAAACCATTGTTTTATTATGGCCATAAGGTTCCCAAAGCGGTGCGTATGGATTTGTTGGCGATTTTGCCTCGGATTCAATAGCAAGTAATATCTCGCGCTTACGTTCGGCTAAGAAATTTTTTATCGTATCAACTTCCTTTGAAGATAAATATTTATGGCTTATTGTAGTTGAAGTTGCATACTCCATAACAAACAATATTGCTGCTCGAGCAATTGATGGAGCAGCGTCGTCTTGCAAATCAACAGTCTTTACTGTCAGCAGATATTGGAGCCCCTCACGAATTGCAGATGGTGGTCCATTCAAAGCCATCAAAGTTAAGCAAGCAAGTGCTGTATGCCTAAATGAAGGTTTTAGTTCTTCCCCGCTCCTTGATGCAGAGAAACGACCAAAAGCACCGCGGCCAGTACGCCTTTTTAATAAGTACCCGGCGGCTGCCTTCCCTGGCGTAGAATACGTATTAAGGGTACTCCCGCATGCACGTAAAGCGCGCGCGGCCATGTAAGTACTTATAATGCCACCCTCACGTTTATCAATTTTTGAGGATGGGGACCCATAGTTATATTGGAAAATTCGTTCTTGACTGAGCGACCATCCACCTGATTCAGGGATTTGATCAGAAATCACAAATTCCATGATGTTTTTCTTAAAGCCTGACATGATTTCAGAACTAAATTGCTCTTTTGGCAGTTCAGATAATGGGGCAAGCGGGTCGAGTATAGTGACATCTTCGAAAGGTATATATCCACTCATAAAAAATTTATAAAGTCTGTCTCTGTATTCCTTAATCTCATGCATAGTAAAATTCTTCGATTGGCTTGTTTGGCTATCATATTGATCGTGATGTTCAAGGCAGAGGAATGCTAAATTATCCAAGTCATCATTTTGCGCATTGTGATCTGTATGGGCAATCTGCCCGCGTTTCACTGCTAAATCATCATTAAGTGCAAAACATATACAACATCGTCTTTTACTTTTTGTAAAGATTTCATTTTCAATTTTTGACGATAATTTTTTTCGACTCATTTTTTTAATATTTCAGCCTAAATTAATATAGGATGGGCTGAGTGCAACGAAACCCATCATTCCTCACTACGGGTTTTTAATGAATACACTCCATGTGCCTGGAAAAATCATCCATGCACTATTGAATTGTTGGGCTTCGCTGCGCTCAGCCCATCCTTGTATCTACATTAATTTTAAATGCCCCTGTGACCAAGTTTCCATTCGTAACCTTGGGGATTATAACAGATTTTAAAAGACAGAATATAGGGCGTAACTTGATCTCTGAAGGGCAAACCTGTTTGCGCGAAGTAGAAGGGGGAGTCCTCGCGGGTCCGGTTTTTTAACGATTGGACCTTCTGGCTGACGCACGAAACGGCGGGGTATCAAAGGGTCAAAATTGCTGCGGGGGCGCTATCCCTTTCCCTGGGGCCGGGCAATCAGGCATCAGTCTTTTCCATTTGTTGAAAAGACACTTCTGAAATGCCGGCCTTTTCTTTTGCGTGTTCGATGGTCATGCTCACAAGATTGCCTTTTGCATCCAGATCGATGTAAAGGTTTTCTGATATGGAATATAAAAAATTGGGCAAGCGAGCGTAAAACTGGCGAAACAAGAGAGACCCGAGAGGTTTTTTTTTAAAAAAACCGCCTCCCGTTTCATGTTATATTGAATCATGCCGAGACGTTTGCCTGAAGATATGAAAGACCAGAAGCTTGCCCCGCTGTGCCTGGCCGCAAATCTTAAAGACGCCAGGCAGATAGAGTCCGTGCTGGACGGCGCGGGTATTGACTATACTTTCGAGATAACGCCCGTCTCGGGGAAAAGCGTACTTGGCATAATATTCGGCGCCAGCAAGAAGGGGATCATGTTCCTGGTTCCCGAAGGCGTGTATGAGGCATGTTTAAAACTCCTTGCGGGCGCCGGCCTCTCAAATCTTATTATTAAATAGGGCCTTTGCCTTTCCCACCCATGTCTTTGAGCATGGACTGGAGGTTTTGGCGCGTTTCGGCCAGCCCGTCCGGGTTTACCTCAATAGGCGTCTGGCAAAGCCGGCATTTTGCCTGTTTGCCCTGCACGATGTCCTTCAGTTTGAACTTGCTCTGCTTTTTGCACTTGGGGCACTGAAGCCAGCAAATGGGCTCTTCCAAAATACGGTCTTTCCTTCCTTTTTTATTTTTCTTTTTATTTCAGGTAGGCGTTTTTATCCGCCGGTCAAACGGTGCGCAATCTGTCTTGCGGGTGAGCGGCGATCAATTCCTTTGCCGCCTGAAAGATACCCTGTCTGTCCAGGCCGAACATGGCCCTCAATTCCGCCTGGCTTCCGTGCTCAACGAACAAATCAGGAAACCCCATGGACAGAAATGATACGCCCCCAAGGCCCAAACGCAGGAGCGTCTCGCCCACGGCGGACCCAAAACCTCCAAGCACCGCGTTGTCCTCTACCGTAATTACCCTCCCAGTTGCCGCAGCCAGCCTGACGGCCTCCTCGTCCATGGGTTTTACGGACCTCATGTTATAGACAGATACGTTCAGCCCCTCCTGATCAAGCATTTTTGCGGCTTCCAGGCTCTCCAGGGCCATATTGCCTATGGCAAGAATGGCCGCGTCGGTCCCTTCCTTTAAAAGCTCCGCGCTGCCAGGCGAAAAGGACCTTTCCTCTTCCAGTCCGTCCTGTCCGGCAGCCAGGGCCTTTCCTCTTGGATACCTTATAGCCACCGGTCCGTTGGCAGAAAGGGCGAACTTAAGCATGGCCCGGAGCTCCGGCGCGTCCTTGGGGGCCAGGAGCGTAAGGTTTGGAATGTGCCTCAGATAGGAGAGGTCGAACATCCCGTGATGGGTCGGGCCGTCCTCGCCCACTACCCCTGCCCTGTCTATGGCAAAGACCACCGGGAGTTTCTGCAGGCACACGTCATGGATTATCTCGTCATACCCCCTCTGAAGGAAAGTGGAGTATATGGCAACTACGGGTCTGAAGCCGGATTTCGCAAGCCCTGCCGCAAACACCACCGCATGCGGCTCAGCGATGCCGACATCGTATAGCCTGTCCGGGAATTCCTTTTCAAACGCATTCAGCCCGGTGCCCTCTTTCATGGCCGCGGTAACGGCTATTATCCGGGGGTCGGTCCTTGCGCAGGCCGAAAGCGCCCTGCCAAAATACTCGCTGTATGAAACCGAGCCCGGAAGCGTCTTGCCGCTTTCCACCTCGAACGGCCCCACGCCATGAAAAACGCACGGGTTTTGTTCAGAGGGCTCATAGCCCTTGCCCTTTTTTGTGACAACATGTATCAGCACGGGCCCCTTAAGGGTGGTCGCGCTGCGAAGCGTGGCCAGGACCGCGTCCATGTCATGGCCATCTATGGGCCCTATGTAGTTAAAGCCAAGCTCCTCAAAAAGCATGCCCGGAAGGACTATCCCCTTTACCGCCTCCTCTATCTTCTGGGCGGCCTTGCTCATCTGGGGCCCGAATTTGGGTATGCCTTTTAAAAGGTCCCTCGTGGAACTCTTGAGTTTCAGATAAAGGTCTCCCGTGAGTATCCTGTTTAAATACGCGGCCAGCGCCCCAACGTTTTTAGATATGGACATCTCGTTGTCGTTGAGGATCACGATAAGGTCTTTTTTCAGGTGCCCTGCCTGGTTGAGCCCCTCGAAGGCAAGTCCTGACGTAAGGGAACCGTCCCCGATAACGGCTATCACCTTGTATTTGGCGCCAAGCTTGTCCCTGGCCTCCGCAAGGCCCACGGCGGCTGATATGGATGTGGAACTGTGCCCGGCGATGAACGCGTCGCAAGGGCTCTCCTCCGGCTTTGTGAAACCGGACACCCCGCCCTTTTTCCTCAGTCTGGAAAAACCCTTCTGCCTGCCGGTCAGTATCTTGTGGGTGTAGCTCTGGTGTCCCACGTCCCAGACGAACTTGTCTTCCGCGCAGTTAAAAACATAATGGAGGGCGACTGTAAGCTCCACCACGCCCAGGTTAGAGGCCAGATGGCCCCCGTTCACGGAGACGCGGCTTATTATGAACTCTCTTATCTCAGAGCAAAGGGGCGCGAGCTCCTTCTCCTCAAGGCCCTTAAGATCTTCGGGCCCTTCGATGAACTCAAGCATTTTTTGCCGGCAGACCCCCTTAGCTTTTCCTTTCAATTATATACCTGGCGATAGCCCGCAGGGGCTCGGCACCCGCCCCGAAGGCGCCGTCCAGTGCGGCAAGGGCTTTCTTCACCATGTCCGAGGCCTTTTGCCGGGCCGCCTCTACGCCGTACACGGAAGGATAGGTAAGCTTGCTTTTGCGCTCATCCGAGCCTGCCGTCTTACCCATCAGGGCGGTCTCGCCTTTTACATCAAGGATATCATCAGCCACCTGAAAGGCAAGCCCCGCCGCCTCCCCGTACACGGTGAGGGCCTCAAGCCCGGCCGGGTCCGCGCCGGCGAGCATTCCCCCCATCCTTGTAGAGGCAGTTATAAGCTGGGCGGTCTTGTGCATGTGGATAAACTCTAGCATCTCCTGCCCTCCGGCGCTATCATCAACTGCCCGGCTGCCATCACTTCGCCCGCCTTGATGACCCTGATCAGACCCGCCGTGGCTTTCATCAGACAGGATATCCTGCGCCTGTCCGGCCACCATTCCGTAAAGACCGGCCCTCCGGGCCACATCCCTTATCACATCAAGAAGCACATCCGCCCTGGGGAAAAATCCCTTTTCCTGGACGGAAAGCATATGAAAGGCCTCAGTCAGAAGGCCGTCACCGGCAAGTATGGCCATGGCCTCGCCATAGACCTTGTGGTTTGTGGGTTTCCCTCTTCTCAGATCATCGTCGTCCATTGCAGGCAGGTCGTCATGTATCAGGGAGTAAGTATGAATGAGCTCAAGGGCGCAGGCATAGCGGAGTATGGTTTCGGATTTTTCCCCTCCGGAGGCCTCGAACGAGGCAAGCGCCAGGACCGGCCTCAACCTCTTGCCGCCCGCGTTTATCGAGTACTCCATTGCTTCTTTAAAGAGGCGGGGCTTTACCGGGGAATTTTTTGCAAAATATTCCCGCAGCCAGGCGTCAACAAGACGGCCTTTGGCCGCGAGGTATTCTTTCAGGTCGAACAATCGTGGCCACCTATTCCCATTCGCCCGCCGTCAGTATTATTCCCATTCGATCGTGCCGGGGGGTTTTGAGCTTATATCGTAGACCACCCGGTTTACGCCTTTTACCTCGTTTATTATCCTGTTTGAGATGCAGCCAAGGAGCTCATATGGGAGCTTGGCCCAATCCGCCGTCATACCGTCCAGGCTCTGGACCGCCCTTACAGCCACCGCGTAATCGTACGTGCGTTCATCTCCCATAACGCCCACGCTCCGGACGGGAAGCAAAACGGCAAATGATTGCCAGAGCTCTCCGTAAAGTCCGGCCTTTTTGATCTCCTCCAGCACTATGGCGTCCGCCTCCCGGAGTATCTCAAGCTTGGGGGCGGTTATTTCGCCAAGGCAGCGTATGGCAAGCCCCGGCCCCGGAAAGGGCTGCCGCCAGCAGATATCATCGGGAAGGCCCAGTTCCGTGCCAAGGACCCTCACTTCGTCCTTGAACAACTCCCTCAGGGGCTCTATGAGCTTGAGCTTCATTACCTCGGGGAGCCCCCCCACGTTGTGATGGCTCTTTATGCAGGCCGACGGGCCCTTGAACGAAACGCTCTCTATGACGTCCGGGTAGAGCGTGCCCTGGGCCAGGTATTCAGCGTTTTTTATCTTGCCCGCCTCTTCCTCGAAAACCGCTATGAACTCCCGGCCTATTATCTTTCTTTTCTGTTCGGGATCCGTTACCCCCCGGAGCTTTTCAAGGAACCTTTCCCTTGCGTCCACGTGGATAAGCTTCATCTGGAAATGCTTCTGGAAGGTGTCTATTACCTTGCCGGATTCACCTTTCCTTAAAAGGCCGTTGTCCACGAATATGCAGGTCAGCGCGTCGCCTATGGCCTTATGCACGAGCAGCGCCACAACGGAGGAGTCCACGCCGCCCGAAAGGGCGCAGATCACATTTCTGCCCCCGTCCGTCTGCCTTCTTATGTCTTCCATGGAGCTCTCTATGAAGGAGCTCATCTTCCAGTCAGGTTTGCATCCGCATATCTCGAACAGGAAGTTCCTGATTATCCTTGTCCCTTCCACGGTATGGGCCACTTCCGGATGAAACTGCAGGGCGTAGAGCCTTCCCTCCGGGTTGGACATCGCCGCATAGGGCGAATTCCCTGTATGGCCAATGGCCCTGAAACCGGCTGGAAGCTCCTCTATCTTGTCGCCGTGGCTCATCCAGACGATGCTCTTGTCGTAAACGCCCCACAAAAGCCCCTTGTCGTCATCCACAACAAGCTCGGCCCTGCCGTATTCCCTTC
>JAKAGP010000101.1 GCA_021825785.1 Nitrospirota bacterium | reverse complement strand
TTTTCAACTTGCTTAACCCCAAATAACCCTTGACAAAAATCACAGTTGCTCAAGGGAGGGGGAAATACCCACAGAAAACCCGGTAGAGCCATAATTATATGGAATTTACGGGACGCTACACTAGGTGAAAAAAACGGCTATCAGCGTCAGCGCGGCGATGACGGCTAACAGGCCGGCGCCCGCCAGGAGGGCCTTTTTCCGCCCGTTTTTACCCCTGTCGATGTAGGGCATGAATATGAAGACAAGCGTGAATACGGCCGGCAGCAGGATGGTGCCGAATACCGCCCATCTGCCCGGGAAATACCGGAGAAGCTGATATAGCCACAGGAAATACCACTCGGGCCGGGGCTGGTAAGGGGAGGCCAGGTCTATGGCCGGCCCGATGGACGGCGGGTAGAGCAGGGCCATCGCCAGGATCGCCTCAACCGCGATAAGCAGGGCGGCCGCCACATAAGGGAGATAGTCGGGGTACAGACTTTTTTTCCCGTTTCCCATTTATTCCCTTTAAAGCCCCCCCGATATTCCCTGTCTTTTGACCATGTGGAAATGGGCCCAGAAGATCATCAGGAGCATCCAGGGGACCCACAGCGTGTGCAGGCTGTAGAACCTAAGAAGGGTTGCGCCGCTTACTTCCGGTCCGCCCCGGAGCAGACGCACAAGGAAGCCCCCGGCAACCGGCGCCTTCCCCGCCATCCCCGTGCCCACCACCGTCGCCCAATAGGCCCTCTGGTCCCACGGCAGCAGATACCCCGTGAACCCGGAGACCATTATCAGCACGAAACCCAGGGCGCCCGCCATCCAGTTGAGTTCCCTGGGCGGCCTGTAAGCCTTGTGTACAAAGACCCTCACCGCATGCAGAAGGACGAAGGCAATGAGGAAATTCGCGGACCATTTGTGGACGCTGCGCACCAGCCATCCAAGCCATATCCTGTTATGGATCATGACTATGCTCGGGTACGCCTCCTTCCCTGAGGGCACGTAATAGATGGAAAGAAGAAGGCCCGTTGCGGCCGACAGGAGGAAGGCCGTAAACGCCATGCCGCCCAGGCAGTAAGCCGGGCTCAGATTTTCCGGCAGCACCCTGGAGAGAAAGGTCTTGTGGGGCTCCCTTAATTTGAACCAGCGGTCAAGCAGCCTGATGATGAAGTCGATCATCAGGCCCTTACGCCGACGTAAAGCGAGCCGTTTTTGATCTCATAGGGGAGCCTGGCAAGGGGTTTTGGCGGGGGCCCCCCGATGACGCGGCCAGCCATGTCGTATCTGCCGCCGTGGCAGGGGCAGTCGAATTCCTGCTTCAGATAGTTCCAGTTGACCATGCATCCCAGGTGGGAGCAGGTTGGGGAAAGGACGAAAAGCTCCCTGTCCATTCTCACGATAAATATCTTGCGCGTCATGCCCGCGAAGGAGAAATCGACCTGCCTTACGCCCCGGCGCGGGATTTTTTCCTCATCGGCGGCCTTTACGTAGCGCAGAGGCCCAAGTTTTCTGGAATGGTAAAGGTAGGGCAGGGTGGCCAGGCCCTCAATACCGAGCGCGACGGCTGCGGCTTTGAGAAGCCACGAAAGAAAATCTCTTCGTTGCATTTGACTGGAACCTATCTCAAAATCGCTTCTGGCTGCAAGAGGCCGAAATTGCGGCATACGGCGTCATACAGGGGAAATTGTCCTCAATCCCGCCTTGGCGGGACCGCGCCTCCGGGCGATTTCCCCTTTCTTCCTTGTCTGCCACGATTTCCTCTCTCTTTCGCTTCAAAATCAATTTTGAGATAGGTTCTGAAGCTTGGGGACCCTTACCAGGCGGAAGCGTTTACCCGGAAGCGCGGGCCTTGCCGGTTTGAAGCCGCATGGACGGCTGCCGGCGCGTCAGCGCGCATCCGCGGCCTTCAGCCTCTGGTATCCAGGTTCAGCGACTCCTTGAGGGCCTTGCCCATCTTGAAGTGGAGCGCGACCTTCTGGGGCACGTCGACACTTTCGCCTGTCTTCGGATTTCTAGCCTTCCTGGGACGCCTTTCGCGCAGCCTGAAATTGCCAAACCCCCTTATCTCGATCTTGTCCCCGCTGGCGAGGGCATCCTTCATGCTGTCGAACACGGTATCTACGATTATCTCCGTCTGCTTCAGTGTGAGGCCTTCGACTTTTGCCGCGACTTTTTCTATAAGGCCGGACTTGGTCATAAATCAATAACCCTCCTATGGAGAGAATAGATAGCTCATCCTGAAAAACGGGTAGATATCCGGCAGGGATATCTTCGAGTCCAGCAGGCCCAATATACCGCGGCCCTTCTTCTTTTGGACTATCGTGGGCCTGCCCCTGATGCCGGCCATGGTCTTGGCGGCCGCTATGGCGTCCTCCAGGTCCCCCAGGTTGTCCACCAGGTTCAGGGCCTTCGCCTGCTGGCCGGTGAATATCCGTCCGTCAGCGAGCGCTTTCACCTTCTCCACCGGGAGTTTTCTTCCGCTGGCCACGGCCTCGATAAACTGCTGGTGCACGTTATCGAGGGCATCCTGAAGGATGCGGCGCTGCTCCGGGGTCATGCTCTTGAAGTAGGAGGCCAGGTCCTTGTTCCTGCCGCTTTTGATGACCTCGGCCTTCACCCCCAGCTTGCTCAGAAGCCCCTGGATATTGGGCACTTCCATAATGACGCCGATAGAACCCGTTATCGTGCCCGGGTTTGCGAAAATCCTGGTCGCCGGCACCGAGATATAGTAGCCGCCCGAGGCCGCAAGCGCACCCATCGAGACTACCACGTCTTTTTTCGCCGCCGCCTTTTTGATTTCCTCGTAGATTTCCTGGGAAGGGGCAACCCCGCCGCCCGGACTGTTGACCCTCATGACGATTGCCTTTATCGAGGGGTCCCCCGCGTAGTCCTTGATCTGATCGATTATATCGCCCGAATCCGCGATAGGGCCCTCGACCCTGATGAGCCCTATCTTTTCACCCGTCTGGATTTTGGAGAACAAAGCCAGCCCCGCCCCGATGATCAGCAACGCAAGCACCAGTCCCGAGAGCACGAGGCAGACTTTTTTCAAATTACCCCTATTCCTCCGAATGGACCTTTTGCGTCCTGACGTTCTTCATGGACAGCCCGATCTTGCGGTTTTCCAGGTCTATCTTTATGATCCGCGCCCAAAGGGTATCGCCCTCCTTGACGGGGTTGTCCTCGTCCCTCAGGGTCTCGGATGAATAGATAAGCCCCTCGATCTCGCCCGGCATCTCCACGAAAATGCCGAAATCGGTAAGCCTGAGCACCTTGCATTCGACTTCCGCGCCCAGGTGGAATTTCTGGGGTATCTCCCCGGTCCAGGGATCGGGCCTCATCTGCTTGAGCCCGAGCGCGATCCTTTCCTTTTCCGGCTCGACGCTGAGCACCACCGCATCCACCCTCTGGCCCTTCTTGATGACCTCGTTGGGGTGCTTTATGTGCTTCGTCCATGAGATGTCTGAGATATGTATGAGGCCGTCCACCCCCTCGGGCAGGCCGACGAAGACGCCGAAATCCGTTACGCTCTTCACCTTGCCGGAGATGACCTTGCCCGGGGCATAGTTTTCGGCGACAAGCTGCCAGGGGGAGGGTTTCAACTGCTTCAGCGAAAGTGAAAGCCTCCTTTCCTGCCTGTCCGCCTTCAGAACGAGCGCTTCCACGGCGTCGCCCGGTTGAAGATATTTCGAGGGATGCTTCGGTTTGGGCGCCCAGTCCATCTCGGAGACATGGACGAGCCCTTCAAGGCCTTCCTCAACTTTTATGAATGCGCCGTAATCCGTGATGCTGACGACCTTGCCCGCGACTTTCGTGCCCGCGGGGTATTTTTCATCGACATTGCTCCAGGGATCGGGCATCTTCTGCTTGTACCCAAGCGTGACTTTTTCGTTGGCGGGATCGAATTTCAGCACCAGCACATCCACTTCCTGGCCGACCTTGAGCATCTCGGAGGGATGCGAGATCCTGCCCCAGGACATTTCGGATATATGCAGGAGTCCGTCAAGGCCGCCCAGGTCTATGAAGGCCCCGTAATCCGTGATGTTTTTTACCACGCCCTTGAGAACGGCGCCTTCCTGAAGGTGCTGGAGGGTCTCGGCCTTCTTCTTCTGCCTCTCCTCGTCAATAAGGCTTTTCCTGGACACCACGAGGGTGGTGTGCTTGTTGTTTGTCTTAAGGACCTTGAATTTCAGCTTCATCCCTATGGATGAATCTATCTCGCTTACCTTCACGCCCGCGTGAGAGCCCGGCAGGAAGGCCTTCAGGCCGTAGACGTCCACGAAAAGACCGCCTTTTGTCTTGCCGGTTATCACGCCCTCGACGGGCTGCTCGTTTTTGAGCGCGTCCTCGACGTATTCCCAGGCCTTTATCCTTACGGCCTGCTTCCTCGAAAGCACCACCATGCCTTCGGAATCGGACAGTTGCCTGATATAGACTTCCAGGACGTCGCCCGGATGGAGATCAGACATCTCTCCCTCCGAGAATTCATCCCTGGAGATAAAACCCTCGGATTTGTAACCCACGTCCACAACAACGCCGTTTTCCTTTACCGAAATTACCTTGCCCTTTATTAAAGTGCCGGCTTCGATCTCGTGAAAACTCTGCTCGTACAGTTTTTGAAGCTCGTTATCGTTAATTTCCATTGTCATTACAACCTCCCATTTCCTTTAAGACTTTGATAACGCCCTCTATAATCCAGTCCGGGGTGGATGCGCCAGCCGTCAATCCGGTCTTCCTGGCGCCCCTGAACCATTCGTCCTTCAGTTCGCTTGCGGTCTCTATGTGATAAGTGGGCACCGAGAGATGCTCACAGAGCCTGGCAAGCTGCGTGGTGTTTGCGCTGTTGCGGCCGCCCACCACCAGCATTACATCCGCGCCCTGGGCCACTTCCTCGGTCTCCTTGAGTCTTTGCGCGGTTGAGCTGCATATTGTATTATAAACCTTCATCTGCCTTGTTTGCTCAACTATCTTCGATATAAGCCTCTTCAGGGCTTCTATAGGCTGGGTGGTCTGCACGATAAGACCGACCTTGCTTTTTATCTCTTTGGGAAGGCCCTCCGCGTCCTTCACCACCCAGGCGTCTTTTCCGGCATAGCTCTTAAGGCCGATTACTTCGGGGTGCTCGATATCGCCCAGAATGACTACCTGGTAGCCTTCTTCCTTAAGAAGTTTAGCATAATGCTGCGCTTTTTTGACATAGGGGCATGTCAGGTCCATCACCTCGAACCCTTCCTGCTGCAGCCTGCTCATGTCCTCCAGCGATATGCCGTGCGTCCTTATGATCACCTTTTTTGCGTTGGCCCGCTTCAGTTCCGCAATGTCCCTGGCTACGCACACACCCTGGGCGGCCAGCGCCTCTATCACCTGCGGGCTATGTATTATCGGCCCAAGAGTAAAGACGTTGCTGTCGGCCTTGGCCACCTCGAAGGCCTTGTTTATGGCCCTTTTTACCCCGAAGCAGAAGCCGGCGCTTTTCGCGATTACCAGTTTCATGTGTTTTCTGTTTTCCGATTTTTAATTTGTTTTTATTTTATTTTTAAGCCCGTTTATGCTCTCCATGGCCATGAGGACCATCTCCCCGGCGTCCGCCCCGCCGGCCAGCGGCTTCAGGCAGGGCGCGAACCGGACCGATATTTTCGCGGGTTTGGGGAATTTCCCCCCCACTGGCAGCGATTTGTCCGTCCCTTCAATGTAGGCCGGCAGCACGCTCGCCTTCGAGAGCCTGGCCAGCAGGCCGAGCCCGCGCTTGAAGCCTGCCCCCGCGCCGTCTCCCGTCTTGTCTCTTTCGCCCGCCGGGAACATTGCCACCGCCTCTCCAAGACACAGGCGCCTCACCAGCTCCTTGATTACCGCGTGGGATGTTTTATCCCTGTCCACGGGCACTGAAAAGCTCTTTACGAACGTGCCTACGACAGGCATGCTGAAAAGCTCCTTCTTGGCAAGGTAGGTCATCCGCCTGCTGACCGCGCTACCCAGCACGAGCGGGTCCAGGTAACTTGAATGATTTGAGACAACTATCAGGCCCCCCCCGCGCGGCATGTACTGCCTTCCCTGCACCTCCAGCCTGTTATAGACCCTGAAATAGAGATCGAAGATCTCCCTGAATATGTAGTAGCTGCTCACCTTCCTATTGCGTCCCCTTTACGGATTCCAGCAGACGCCTGATGACCTCCTCCAGCGGAATGCCGGTAGTGTCCAGATAAAGGGCCCCGGGGCTCCTTCTCAGGGGCGCAAGCTCCCTGGAAGAGTCCCGCCTGTCGCGCACGGCCACGTCTTCCACCGCGTCCTTCCTTGAAATATTCCTGCCCGCGGCCGTTAATTGGTCATATCTCCTTCTGGCCCTTTCCTCAAGCGAGGCGTCAAGATAGAATTTTTTCCACGCGCGGGGGAACACTACGGTCGCCATGTCCCTGCCCTCGGCAACCAGGTTTTTCTCTTCCCCGAGCTTCCTCTGGAGCGGCAGCAGGAAATCCCTCACGGGCTTCCTGGCCGAAAATACGGAGGAATAATGGCCCGCTTCCTTCGTCCTTATCTCGTCCGAGACATCCGCGCCGTCCAGGAAAACCCTGCCTTTTTTGAATTCTATCGACACGCCGCCATCGCCTTCAAGCGCCGCCTTTATTTTCCCGTCGCCTGCCTCCGGCGTAATTCCCTTTTTCAGCAGCGCGAGGGCGGCCGTCCTGTAAAGCGCGCCGGTATCCAGATAATCAAAACCGAGCGCCTGGGCCAGGGCCTTTGCCACAGTGCTTTTACCCGCCCCGGAGGGGCCATCTATGGCCACGACCTTACCCAATTAAAAGCCTCTTTTTCAAGGGGCCATCTATGGCTATTACTTTACCCACTAATTATATTAAT
>JAKAGP010000100.1 GCA_021825785.1 Nitrospirota bacterium | reverse complement strand
AAATGGCAAAAAGAGGCATAACCAACGCCCTTTTGGTGGGCGATATGCCCTTTATGTCCTATCAGGCCGGGCTGTCCGATGCGCTTAGGAATGCCGGAAGGTTCATAAAGGAGGGCGGGGCCGGGGCGGTCAAGCTAGAGGGCGGGCTTGAGGTGGTCCACACGGTGGAGGCCCTCACGCGTGCGGAAATACCTGTCATGTCACACATAGGCCTGACTCCCCAGGCGGTCCACCGCATGGGCGGCTTCAAGATCCAGGGCAGGACTGAAGAGGCGGCAAACAGGCTCATAGAGGAGGCCCGGGCGATGGAAAATGCCGGGGCATTCGCCATCGTACTGGAGGCCGTGCCGATGGAGCTTGCAAAGCGCATCACCGAAAGCGTCTCCATTCCCACTATCGGCATCGGGGCCGGACCCCATGTGGACGGACAGGTGCTGGTGCTGTATGACCTCCTTGGCATCTTCGAAAGGTTCCTGCCCAAATTCGCAAAGCGCTATGCCCAAATGAAGGAAGATGGGATCAGGGCAATAACACAGTTCAGGGAAGAGGTCGAAAAAGGCATATTTCCGTCTGAAGATCAGAGTTTTAAATAATAGCCCCGAAGGTATTCCCCAAAAAAATGGACAGCCGGGTGTGGTGTTTCAAATTTCTTGCATAAATCCTTTGTCATTCCCGCAAGCGAAGCAACGTTAGGGTGAATTGTCACTCCTGTCACTGGAAATTGGGCCCAGGAAATTTTAAAATTCACGAATATGATCCTGCTTGAGGAGGTTTTAAATTATCCTGAATACAAGACGACTCAACCCGGTTATCAATATCTGTTTCCTGCTGTTTCTTTTTTTCCTCATCCCCGCATTTAAAAACGCCCATGGGGCGGAGCCGGGCTGGGCGCGCATAAGTCTCCTGAGGGGCCAGGTGCAGGTAAAATTGGCGGGCTCCGGCCAATGGGGCCTGGCCACTCTGAATGCGCCTCTTGGCGAGGGCGACCAGGTGTGGGTGCCTGACGGCGCCAAAGCAGAGCTTCAAACAGACACGGGGTTCATCAGGCTCAACCAGGACTCCTCTTTGCAAATACTTTCCATGCAGGACGGGTCTTCCCATTTTTATCTCTCGCAGGGCCAGGCCTATATTAATTTTTTGCCGGACTTTTTGCCGTACAATGAGAGCGCCCTGCAGGTGGACACGCCGGATTCGACTGTCCGCGCTTTCGACACGGCCATCTTCAGGATAGACATATCGGACCAATACCGGTATACGGACATTTCCGTATATGACGGAGAAGCCGAAACAGAAAATGCCTCCGGCCAGACCTCCGTGCCTTCAGGCTACATGATCTCCGTGGGGGCGGACACTGATGGAGAGCTCGCGGAACTTGGGCCGTCTGGCCAATGGGAAAGATGGAACAGATGGAGGGATTCCCTTGTTGGCAGGCAGGGGATAAGCGAGCGCTACCTTCCCGCTGCGCTGGATGCGTATTCCTACGATCTGGACAACAATGGCAGATGGGTTTGGGTGCCCGGCTACGGCAACTGCTGGACCCCCACGGACATGCCCCCTGGATGGGCGCCTTACAGGTTTGGCCGCTGGGTATGGATAAACGGCGTATGGACCTGGGTTTCCAATGACCCCTGGGGGTGGGCCCCATATCATTATGGAAGATGGTTTTTTGCCCCCGGCGACGGCTGGTGCTGGGTGCCGCCCGCACCCGATGAGGTGTACTGGGGGCCGGGATACGTGGGATGGGTCGTTACTGACGGTTACGTGGGATGGGTCCCGCTGGCCCCGCGCGAGATTTATTACGGGTACGGTTATTACGGCCCTCACAGCGTGAATGTTACCAACGTCAACATCACCCGGGTTAACGTCACCACGGTGTACCGCAACGTATACGTCAATGGGGCAACGGTCGTCACCAGGAACACCTTCGCCACCGCTTCGCCCAGAATGGTCCGGATCGCGCCTACGGCGGTCCGGCGGCAGGTCTTTACAATAAACAATATAAGAAGCGTAAACAGCGTCACCGCCAGAAGGACGGCGCTTCGTCCGGCCAGGGCAAGTGTCATCCTGTCGCCAAGGCCTGTCCCGGGCGCAAAACTTCCTCCGGCCAGGGTCAGGAACATGCAGGTGTCACGTTTAAGGCAGTCGCGCCCATTTGTGAAAAATCCTGCCAGGTCGGTCTGGAACCCGGGGACCGGAACCCAGAGGCTACATGTGAGGACAGCCCCCGGCAAACGCGTGCCTTTAAAAACGGTCCCTGCGCTAAGAACGTCAATTCCTGCCGCCAGGGGGATCATGCCGGGCGCGCATGAAAAAAAAATATCGAGGGAAACAAGACAAAATATATCATCGGCGCAAAAACGCGGTACAATTGAGAAAAGGACATCCGTCCCTCAAGAGGAATTCAGACAGCCCGGCTGGTTTGCGAGTCCATCAATGGGAAAAGTCCCTTCAAGACGGGCCGTGGAAAAAGAAAAAATCGTCCCTTCGGGGTCATCTATGGAAAAAGTCCCTCTGAGGCAGTCCGAGGGCAAAATCACTTCGGTGAGGGGATTCGTGCCGGTTTCAACACCTGGTTTAAGACGCGTATCCCCGGCCGGGAATGAAAGAAGGGCTTTTGTTCCCCAGGGCCGCCCTTCCGCGAAGAAATCCGGCGGCCGCGCCGGGCAAAAAAAGAAAAAAGAAGGACACGGGAGGTCTCAGGGCACAGAAACAAGGTAAATAAAAACCTGCAAAAATAAGGCTTTTCCCCAATGGGAGAACTGAATCATGAAAAAATATCCCCTTCTCCGCATTACAAAGATTTGGGCCTCATGCATTTCGCTGCTGGCATTGGCCTTTTTGGCTTCCTGCGGCGGCGGTGGCGGCGGCGGTCCGGCCCCGATAACCGGCCCGGGGTTCGTAGGTCTCGATGACACAACCAACAAAACCGCGCCGCTGCTGGTTGTGACATACACGGATTCAAGCGGCACGGTCACAGTAAATATCCTGAGCGATCTTTCTTCGGACGGAGATATCGCATTCGATCCGGTCACCAATACCTACACAGTGACCCAGAGCCCCTCCGAGGTCTTTTTCGGAGAGGACAGCTCTTCCGCTGATCTGCCGGAATACAGGGCTTTTCTGACATTCCCTTTAGCCAGCATTCCGTCCGATGCAACGATCGATTCCGCAACCCTTGAGGTTTTCGTGGATGAGGCGGACTTCGCATCCACCATCCCAACGTTCGTAGACATGATACAGTACCCTGTCGGGGCGCTGTCCGCCGCGGATTTCAATGCGTCCCTTGTTACGTCGACCTCATACAGAGCGATAGACTTCTTCTCCTCGGACACGGGAAACTTCGTCGATATCGACGTGACAGGGCTCATGCAGGAAGCTCAGGTCCCCCCGGCGCTCGCGGATTTGCAGATAAGGTTCGGCCTGCAAAGCCTGTTGGCAGGGTTGGTCAGGGGCACCGCCGTGCAAGCAAAGAGAAGCGTGCATAGCCAGCCTCGCTCACTTGATACACTCAAGCGGGAAAGAAATTCTGCGGGAAGGAGCACGCCCGGACAGAGAGGGGCCCCGGTATCAAACTCGGAATAAATAAAATATGGCTCTTCAGGTGTTCCTGTGGGCACTTTACTTCATTAAGCACGGAAACGCAATGAGGGGCGGATGGCATGAGCGCAGCGGGCGGCGCGGGCGCGTCACATGTGGCAGCGGCAACAGAAAGACACGGTGCGGTTAACACGGCACGCCGTCAAAACAGGGTGAGACGGCGCTTTAGTGGAGCGAATGCCGTCCGCCAGCCACACAAATCCATGAAGGGCCTAAAATATAACCGCCTGGGTAAATGTGGAACCTGCCTCAAAATCGCCCTCCGAGTCAAAAGAGACAGGTTCTTAATCGCCTTCGAACGCGGCAAGGGCAAAGACGCCGTAATTTTTTGCCTTCAGGCGTTTTTCTCCACCTGCGTCCGGGAGGTTCACGATAAACGCCGTTTCGAAAACCTTACCGCCAAGTCTCTCAATTAGGGCGGCCGCCGCCAGGGCCGTCCCTCCCGTGGCCAGCAGGTCGTCTATAAGAAGGACCCTTTGGCCCTTTACTATGGCGTCCTTATGTATCTCAATACTATCCGTGCCGTATTCAAGCTGGTACTCCTGGGATATTTTTTCTCCGGGCAGTTTCCCCTTCTTCCTTATGGGGACAAAACCCTTTCCCAGCGTATAGGCAAGCGCGCCGCCAAGTATGAATCCCCTGGATTCGATGCCCGCGATCAGGTCAAATCTCCCGGCTTGCCCCCCGGTATGCTCAATATATCTCTGGGTAAGCCCGTCTATCACCAGCCTGAAGCCCACCGCGTCTTTTATCAGCGTGGTTATGTCCCTGAACATGATCCCCTTTTTTGGATAATCGGGTATGGTCCTGATGCGCGACTTAATTGGCATGGCTTCTCCTTTTTACCGGGCTTCCGGTTTCATGCAGACCCAAAAATTATGCTAAAATACGCAGGAAATCTTCAACCGGGGGAGTTTTGATCCAATGATTTCCATGAACCCTTTGTGCATCAATGCCAAAACCATATCGGACGCATGGTTTCAGCTGATATATAATCTCTTCGACAATTCATACACACAGAAGATACAGAGGGGGTCCTTCGAGAAGGAGCAGTACCGGCTTCAATATCCGGGGATCGCCGTTTTTATCGAACACCCTTCGCAGGACATCGTGCCCGTAATACCGCCCGGATTGAACATCCCTGCGCCCTCCACCATGGAGTACATAGAGGACTATTTTGCCAATTACCTGATGGACCCCGATCTGAGTGAAAATGAGACCTATAAATACGCAAGCCGCATACACCACCCTATGCCCAAGGGCGGCTCACAGTTGGACAGGGTAATAGAGATGTTAAAGTCTACGCCCCTTACCAACCAGGCCGTGGTAGAGGTTGGAGATCCTGAGGACCACGACATATGTTACGGAAACGATGGGAAGCTGGACCCGCCCTGTTTAAGGCTGCTGGACTTTAAGGTCATTCCCTCACCCCTACCCGAAGAGGACGGCAAGTTGTATCTTACCGTAAGCTGTTATTTCCGCTCATGGGATCTGTGGGCGGGTTTCCCCACGAACCTGGGGGGCATAGAACTGCTTAAAAGCTATGTCGCCGGCGAGGCCGGGCTCAGTAATGGGCCGATGTATGCCTACAGCGCGGGCGCCCACATCTACGGCTACCAGGAAGACCTCGCCAGGTTGAGGACCCTTAAAACCTTAAAGAAGTAATTTTTTAATAAAA
The DNA here is from genome assembly GCA_021825785.1 of Nitrospirota bacterium. The sequence goes on along the minus strand of JAKAGP010000100.1, from coordinate 1,588 downwards.
CGAATGGCGCTAGCCCCGGCGCATTCCGGCAAGACATGTTATCCCGACTTTCTTCCCCCACCTCTCCCTGTGATACAATAAAAAAGATAAAAAAGAAAAAAACTCTCTAAAAAGGAGCATTCAAATAGATGTCCTATGTCATCGGTTTTGCGGGAAAAGGCGGCACCGGAAAGACCAGCCTGGCGGGAATGGCGATCCGCTACCTCATTGAAAAAAAGAATGGTCCCGTCCTTGCCGTGGACGCTGACAGCAACTCCTGCCTGAACGAGGCCCTTGGAGTGGAGGCGCACGCCACTATAGGGAAGCTGCGGGAAGAATCCCTTTCAGCGGTCCGCAGCGGGGGCTCAAGGCCGGGCGGAATGAGCATGGAGGAGCTTTTCGATTACCAGGTGCAGCAGTCCATCATCGAAGCAAAAGGGTTTGACCTTCTCGTGATGGGGCGCCCCGAAGGCCCCGGCTGTTATTGCGCCGCCAACAACATAATAAGGAAATACACAGACAAACTCTCCGATGAATACCCATATGTCGTCATAGACAACGAGGCTGGAATGGAGCATTTAAGCAGGAAGACCACGCATAAAGTGGACCTGCTGCTTGTTGTAAGCGACGCCTCGAAAAAAGGCATACTCACGGCAAAGAGGATCGACTCCCTGGTGGATGAGCTCAAGCTTGACGTGGACAAAAGGGTCTTCATCATTAACAGGGCCCCTGAGGGCCAGGAAGAAGGCATCAGGGCAGCAGCCAGCGAGCTTGGAGTGCAGGTGTCGGGCCTGGTCCCCGAGGACAAAACACTCTTCCAGAACGATATGCAGGGAAAAGCGGTGCTTGATTTGCCCACCGGTTCGCCAGCCCTCGCGGCTTTTTATGGCATACTGGACGGGCTGAATATTCCGTAAATAACCTGAAACGGAGGACAGCATCTTTTATTTCTTTCCGTGCAAATAGTTATCTATGCAGCCTTGACAACGGAGGAACGAATTTTTTTAAATAAGGGCAGATTAATAAAGTTTGCCGGTCTAGGCTGGGGTGAGGAAGGTAAAATGGGTTTCAGAAAAAAAATATCGGGAGTATTGATACTGCTGGCGGCGGGGATATGCGCGAACGTGTTTTTTTTCGTGTCCGCAGCGGGGGCTTTTGGAGACCCTTTTTTTCAGGCGATCGACGCCGATGATATCAAGGCTGTTCAGACAATGCTTGCCCAGGGCAGAGACGCAAATGCTAAGAACGCTTTCGGCATAACCCCGCTGATGGAGGCTGCCGCCACCGGTTCCGGAGATATTGTTCAGCTCCTACTAAAAAAGGGGGTAGATGTGAATGTCCAGGACAGCGACAGCGGCATGACGGCACTGATGAACGCCGGCCTCATGCATCAGGCCAAAATTATGCAAATCCTTATAGATCATGGCGCGGATGTAAACGCGCAATCCAAAGACGGCACGACCCCATTGATGTTGGCCGCCGCCGACGGTTTCGAGGACATTGTGCGACTCCTTATAAAAAAAGGGGCGGACGTAAACGCGACAGGCAGCGGACATAGCGTGCTGGACTGGGCGAAAAGATCCGGAAAGCCGGGGATATTGCGCATCCT
>JAKAGP010000099.1 GCA_021825785.1 Nitrospirota bacterium | reverse complement strand
CGTCGTCCAGCACCTGTATGTTGCTGGCCGTAAGGGTTGAGGAAACGCCTATTTCCTTCATTCTTTGCAGAAGCCCGTTGTACAGCTCCTGGTTCGTCTCTGCCTCCCTTTTTAATATGTTGTACTGTACCATCTTGTCTTTCAGGTTCAGCGCCTGTTTCTTGGCCTGTTCGAATGCCTGCGTGAGGACTTTTTCCTTTTCAAGTGATGCCTCGTAGTCCATCCGTATCGAGTTCCCGGCTTTTTTGACCTGATCGTTTATCCTGCTTGAAAACTGGTCCATCTGTTTCTTTATCTGGACCATCCTGGGATAACCAGGGGTGTAATCTGTCGAGAGCCTGGCATATTGGGCCTCCAGACCTGTATAGTTCTTCAGGAGGGACTGAATAAGCGGATCGTTCATCACCACTGGAGTGGACCATGCCCCGCCTTTTTCCAGTTGGTAATAAAGCGCTCCCTTGTCTATCCTTTCTGAAGTCGCCTGGATGAGCAGGGCCGAGATCTGCTCCAGCCTGTTCGTTATTATGTCCGGGTTCCCCGTTTTTGCATCGTCCTTGCCCGTGCCTGTCAGGATGATGCCGTTGCTTGCAGCGTATGTGTTCAGGGCCTCTTCACTTCTCTCTAGTCTGGCCTTTATGTCATCCAGCTGTCCTTCCAGCCAGTCGCGGGCAAGCCTGGAGACGGAAAGCCTGCTTTCAATGCTGTACTTTATGTACTGTCTGGCTATCTCGTTGGCGGCCCTGGCGGCAAGCACGGGGTCCGGGTCGTCGAAGCTGACCGCGATTATGCTCGAATTCCTGACCGGCCGTATGGTTATCCTGGAGCGGACCTTATCGATAAGGTCCGGGGAAATGTCCACCGTTATTCCTGAAAGCTCGATCTTTGTACGAGGGGAGGCGTGAAAGCCGGCCATTTCGAATTCCGGGTACTTGTCCAGCCCCAGGGCGCGGACCACACGCTCCGAGATCTTTCTGCTTTTAAGGATCTGGGACTGCGTTTCAAAATAGTCCAGGTCGTCCTTGCGTGCCTCGTAAATGTCTTTGAAGGTCAGTACCGCGGGCGATTGCTGTTCGATCCTGATAGTTGCCATTGCGCGATAGACAGGCTTTGAAAACAGAACCGCCAGAAGTACTGTCACCACTACAAGCGTAAAGAAGGTCAACGTTATCCACTTCCTCCTGTGCAGCACATAGAGGTAATTCCTGAGGTGCGCTTCATCATGTGCCTGCACGCCCGGAATGAGCAACGCGCTTTCCCGGTTTCTCTGGATGTGAAAATTTTCTTTTTCTTCCATCCGTCCGTTCCCGTGGCTCAAGGCAGGCCTACCCCTTCCGTTCCAAAGTTTATGTATCCGTGCAGGGTATTCAGAATGCCGTACATTACCGCTTTTGCGCCGCTCCTGGGGACAAGTATTATGTCATTGCCGTAAAGTTTGATGTCTTTTTGCTTTCCTTCTGTTATGGCGTTGTAATCTACTGTAATGACTCTCCGTTCACCCGCGCCGTTATCCCTGTAGATCCTTATGTGAGATCTGTATGCGTCGTTATTGAGTCCTTCAGCCATTGCAACGGCCTTAACGAGAGTTGTATCTTCCTGGAGCTGGTATGATCCGGGTTTCCGTACGCTGCCGTCGATATATACCATTCCGGCCTTTTGCACGTTTATGATGTCCCCGCCACGTATGGGTACATTCAATGCCAGATCTCCCTTGTCCAGCAACTGGTCCAGATCGATGACCATGGCCCCGGTCCTGCCCTGCCCCCCGCTCCTCATGATCGTACAGGACTGCCCGGCCTGCGGCGCAAGGCCGCCAGCGGCCGCAAGCATGTCAACCAGATTTTTTTGTCCCCTTATGACGTAGACCTTCGGAAAGGTGACCGCCCCCAATACGCTCACCCTTTGAGCCCTGTATTCCTTCACCATTACGGTGACAAAGGGTTTTTTAATGTAAGCCCGGAGTTTTTGTGCGATCATTTTCCCGATCATGGCGGGCGTCATCCCCTTGACCGGAATTTGTCCCGCCAGGGGCAGCTCTATATCACCCTGAGCGCTCACACTCACGGCCCCGCCTATGTCAGCGGCGTGATAGACCCTGATATCCAGAACATCGCCTGGCCCGATAACGTAATCCTTTTCGGCTCCAGCGGTGCTTTGCATGGAAAGCCTGGCCAAGGCATCCTCAAAACGCGACTGACGCGCCATTGATTCATTTTTTGACCGCAATGCCATCTGATCGTGCCTGATGTCCCTGCTGCCCGCACATGCCTGAAGCATGACAGCAAAAACAAATAAGGCAAAAAGGTTTTTTGTTTTCATTTTCATTTACCGGTTATCCAGTGAAGGAGTAACAGTCTGGAACATATGCCATCTTGTTACCCAACCTTACCCATGTTCAGGGCTGGGATGGGCTTACGTTCGGGTCACCGTTACCGCCACCTCCTCCGCCCCCGCCGCCCGAACCCAGTGCCACACCCACGCCGGCCGCCGCCGCAACCCCGCCGGCAATAAGTAAAATAGTAGAGCCCCCTCCCGATGAGCCGCCAGGGGCCGGATCTTTTGAAATGGCGGCCTCTATCGAGGACTCATCGAGGGCGGACGGGTTGATGGAATAGGCCTCGCCCCCATGGCTTACCAGGACGGTCTGCCCGGTCCTCATGAAAACAGGATTCAGTCCGTTTGGATCATATACGGCGAGGCTGCCCGCTATCGATTTTATATAGGTCTTTTTCCCCTGGCCCACAAAACCTTTGGAAAAGGGGTCCGCCGTCATTTTTGAATTTACCGTGTTTATTGACAGCCGCGCGGCTTGCGGCACGTCATATGCCATTGTCCCCCGCTGTACCGAGACCGAGTAATTACCGCCTGCCCCCCCTACGGCGACTTGGGAATTACTGCCAAGCTCTATCCGGGCGCCATTTTTGAAGGTGATGGTCATTCCGCCCTTTCGGGTGCGAAGAACTGAGCCGCCCGCTACCGGGTAGATCTTGTCTGAAACCCCGATCCATTTGCCTGAGAAGGTCTTCATCTGAGCGGACCCGTTTCCCTGCACCTGCCCCACTATGTCCAGTTGCGCTTGAGAATAGGCCGCCTGGGCCGCGGAAAAGAAAAAAAGCATGAAAAAAACAACGACCGTATCCAGAAAGCCACCATGCTTTTTCATGGAACACCTCTTTTTCTTTCGGTCACGTTTTAAAATAAAAGCTACTCCCTGATATGGGAAAAATCAAGGTCTTCATGTAACAGGTCTTCATGCGCCAAGGGTCTTCAGGGATTCCACTGCTTCAAGGCTGAATGCGGGGGAAAAAGATTTCCTTGCCAGAAAACGCACGACCTCTTCAGAAAGGGCATGGACAATACAGGCTGAATAAGGCATAAAGCCGCTCCCAGCGCAGACAGAGATGCGTATCTGACCGGAATACAGGTTTTTCCCCTGCCCCCATATTATGGGTAAGCAGAGCGTGAACTGCTTTTCAGCGTCTTGCCCGCCCGCATAAAGGAAAAACGGGATCTTATCATTGAACACATCCAGGACTATCTCCACTTTCCTTAAGCGGGCGGAGACTGCGAGCTTCTCGATCGCGGACCCGAACGAATCAAGGGAGTGTGCCATGGACGCATTCCCGGAAAACCTTCTGATGGCAAAATTGCAATAGCGCCTTCTCCTGCCATGCCCTATGTTTTCAAGCATCTCTTTTGCAAAAGGCAGGAATTTTATGTAGCCGAAGCCCCGCAAGCCCAGTATCGCCGCAGCCAGCAGCAGGGCAAGCACGCTTACCGTACCGGAAATCCTTGACAGAAACAGGCACACTGACACTATGGCAAAATTCACAGAATAAAGCACAAAAAGCGCTTTATTTCCAGAAAAACCCTTTTCTAGCAGTTTGTGGTGGATGTGTTCCCTGTCCCTCCTGCCCAGGGGAAGCCCCCTGTAATACCTTCTGAGGACGGCGTAAAGCATATCCAGCAGGGGAATGCTGAAAACCACTACGGAGACTATCCCAGCAGCAGGCGTCGCAGCACCATCCAGGGAGGAAACGGACAGGCAGGCCAGCATGAAACCGGTAAAAAGGCTGCCGGAATCCCCCATATGCACGGATGCAGGGGGAAGGTTATAAATCAGGAAACCGGCCAGGCCGCCCGCAAGGAGTGCACATGCGAGCAGCCCATACGTTGGCAGGCCGCCAAAGACCAGAAGAACCATCGACGCCGTGATGCCGGTCCCTGCGGCAAGCCCATCGAGGCCGTCAATAAGGTTCACGGAGTTTGTGACTATCAGTATCCATAGAATGGTCACAGGGAAGCTTAGCCAGCCGGAATGGAAAAAACCAAAACCATTCAGGCCCCCTGGCATGGCCATCCTGACGCCCCCGGAATATACGAGCAGCGCGGCAAGAGTCTCCACAAGCAGCTTGATCCATATGGCAGCACCTTTTACGTCATCATAAACACCGGCTGCAAACACCGCAAAAGATGCAAGGAGGATGACCGGAAGCCTTCCGGCAGCGGCGGTGTATGTCAATAAATAAAGCGCGGGCAGAAGAAAAGCTAAAAATATCCCTCCGCCGCCAAGCCGTGGGACCATGCCCCGGATCCCCCGGTCAAGGGCGTCCGCTCTGAGAGCGATCCTGCCGAAGGCCGGCCCCGTCAGGGCGGAAACAGTGAAAGATGCCAGGAAATATGGCAGGCAGCGGATCAGCATGCCTGGCAATCGGCCCTTTTCCCTGTCGACTGGCTATTAGTCGTGGATGCTGTTGTTTGTGTTTCCGTTTTTTCCGTCCAGGAACTAAGCGACAGGATATCTTTTTTTGAAATCGGCTGGCGCTCACATAAAATAAAAAAACTTTTTCACAGGGTATCCATCTGGTGAAAATGCTGCCCTCTGGCCAGGAATTGCCCTAACTTCCTAAGCGGCTTTGCCACCAGGGTGAACGGATATGGCGTCAGGCCGTTGACCTTCCACGCCTTACGGTCCATCCTGTTGGCGCGGAGCCGGTTTAAGATCGATGCATTGCTTGTACCTCCGGTCCGCATTCTCACGAGCACACTGGGGATATAGACGGCCCGGAGCTTGTGTTTAAGAAAAAGCCTGAGCATCAACTCATAGTCCGCCGAGGTGCCGAGACCGGTATCGAAAAGACCATATTTGCCATATAGTTCTCTCCTGACAAAAAATGCCGGGTGGGGCGGCATCCAGCCCAAATAGAAGCTATGCGTGGTGTACTTCCCGGATCTCCAGTACCGGAACACCTTATTTGCATCGGTCCGGTGAACATAGAGAAGGTCCCCGTAACAGGCGTCATGGGACGGGTCCTCGAACACCTCCGCCACCCGCTTAGTCACATCACGGCTTTCGTACACATCATCCGCGTTAAGAATGCCGATAATATCCCCGGTTGCCATTCGTATTCCCTTGTTCATGGCGTCATAGATTCCACCGTCCGGTTCAGACACGAATTGGGCAATCTGGGAGCGGCGGGAGAGGATGATATCAACAGTGCCGTCCGCGGAACCCCCGTCAACAACGATGTGTTCGACGCCCTGCCCCTGGGCCTTTACACTGTTCAGACAGCCGGTTATCGTGCCTGCGGCATTAAATGCCACTGTTATTACGGAGATTTTCACTTTTTTAACTTGCGATACCTGCAGCTTGCTACAGTGCGATTCATTGTTTGATTTTTTCAGTCGCACCTGCAAAGTTTGGCTGGGCAAATGCTATGAAGGGGTCAATAACGTCCGCATTCACAAAAGATTTTATGCCTCCTGAACGCTCTCGCTATCTCCTTTTCATACCGGCTCATAAAAAGACACAGATCGAGTCCCGCCTCTCCGTCCAGGAAACCTCTTTTAATGATGTACATGTAAGTGAACCTGAAGAGCCATCTTGAAGGCAGATGCGGCCATATGCGTTCCTTGACCGCCCTGCGCCGCTCCAGTGAATTGCCCAAAAAAGCCGGCCTGAGGCCATTTGCCTGCCCTCCCCCTATGGCTTTGAACATTTCCCCGGCCTCGAGTTGGGCATATCTCAGGTGCTTTCTCCAGAGATGCCTTCTTCCACGCCTGTCTTCGTGCCGCATCTCTCCCCTGCAATAGCCGGCCGTGCCGTCCAGGACCATATGCTCATGGACAGAACGGTCCTCATAGCGGGCCTTTCCTCTTTTAAAAAAACGAAGGTTCCAGGATGGATAATAGCCGCAGTGGCGTATCTCTTTCCCTCTCCACACGAAAAACCTGTTCACGTAAAAACCGGCATTCCCGGAGCGGGCATCGCGGCCCTTCGAGATCGAGAGCAATTCTTTGCGGAGCTCCGCGGTGATCTCCTCGTCCGCATCCAGGATAAAGACCCAGTCCGTGCCGATAGGCAGGTTTTGGAGCCCCCAGTTTTTTTGGCGGGCATACCCCTCCCATGCGTGATAAAAGAACTGTGCTCCAAAATTCAGTGCGATCTCCCTTGTCCCGTCAGTGGAACCGGAATCAAGAATGTAGATATCATCTGCAAACTTGCAGCTTTCCAGGGCGAACGGCAAATTCTTTTCCTCATTCAGAGTGGGTATCAATAACGCTATACTCATTTTCCTCTAGATCCTCAGGCCTGGGAAGATGCGGCGGCTTATCCCCCTGACCGTCTGTTTGGCCAGCTCTCGTGCGCCTGAATAGTTTTTGTTTCCATGGCCGGCAACCCCACGGAATCCAGGCTCTATGGGAAACCTGCACCTTACCCTTACATCGTCATCCAGCGGTTTCAGTACCCTGTAATAATGGGCCTCCAGCCCAAAATGCCCGCTCTTATGCTGCGCCGCCACCCCTTGTAAGTGCTCCCTGAAAAAATCGGGGCGGAATACGATAAACCTGGTGTCGCAATAACGTC
>JAKAGP010000098.1 GCA_021825785.1 Nitrospirota bacterium | reverse complement strand
GACCCTTGTAAACGGGCATGATTGCAAAAAAGAGCCCAGGCTTGTAAGGAGTTCCATAGGCATAGTCTTTCAGGACAGCACCCTGGACAAGGACCTTACGGCATATGAGAACCTCGTATTCCATGCCTATATTTACGGGGTGGCAAAAAAAGAGATCAGGGGAAGGGTGGAAAACGCCCTGCGGTTCATGGACCTTTTTGAAAGAAGGGACGACCTGGTAAAAAAATTCTCGGGCGGGATGAAGAGAAGGCTCGAAGTCGCCCGAGGACTCATCCACAGGCCAAAAGTGCTCTTCATGGATGAGCCTACCCTGGGGCTGGACCCGCAGAGCCGTTCCCGCTTGTGGGAGGCCATAACGGAACTGCCCAAAGAGCACGGCGTAACTGTGTTCATGACGACCCATTACATGGAAGAGGCCGAGGTATGTGACAGGCTTGCGATAATAGACGGGGGGCGGATCATCGCCCAGGGCAGCCCGGAAGACCTTAAAAGATCGCTTGGCGGGGACATCATTTTTTTGAAGACGACCGATAACAAGGCCGCTGCGCTTAAAATAAAAGATGCCCTGAACATCGAGCCTGGCGAAAAGGATGGCGAGCTTTTCTTTACGGGCGGAAGGGCCGAGGAACAGATACCCGCCCTTATAAGGAACTTTCCGGATATGGTCCTTTCCGTAAGGTTCCAGAGGCCGACCCTCAATGACGTTTTTTTAAAGTTCACCGGCAGGCAGATAAGAGAGCAGGACTTACAGGGGCAGGATTCCCTTAAAGAGGACCTGCGGGCGTACGTGAGGAGACATTGAACGACCTGAACGCCATATACGTGATCGTGATGAGGGAACTCAAAAAATTCGTCAGGGAGAAAAGCCGTCTCGTTTCTTCCATAGCGAGGCCCCTCATCTGGCTTTTCCTTGTAGGGGCGGGCATGAGCCGGCTCGTTTCGCCGCGGGCGGGCATGCCGTATACCCGTTTCATATTCCCCGGAATCCTGGGAATGACGATATTGTTCAGTTCCATATTTTCCTCGATATCCATAATCTGGGACAAGGAATTCGGTTTTCTGAAAGAGATACTTGTTGCCCCGGTAAGGAGGTCCTCCATAGTGATGGGAAAGGCCTTAAGCGGGACCGCGGTTTCGACCATACAGGTCTTTATCGTCCTTATGGTGTTTCCCGTGATTGGTGTGAGGCTGTCTTTTTTTCAGATAATTTCAACTCTTGTTGTCAGCCTGCTTGTCGCGTTTTCCATTTCGTCGTTTGGCATAGTGATCGCCACTTTTTATGAAAATTATGAAAGTTTCAGCGTCATTATGAATTTCATAATCATGCCGATGTTTTTTCTCTCCGGCGCGATGTACCCGTTAAAGCTGCTGCCTTCGGCCCTAAGGTGGGCCTCCAGGTTCAACCCTCTTACGTACGGCGTGGACGCGCTTAAAAACACGATGTTTCAGGCGCAGGCGGCAGGCCCCCTGGCTCCGGACTTCAGCTTTCAGGCAGATATGCTCGTCATCGTGCTCAGCTCGGTTGTATTTGTCCTTCTGGCCTCGTTTTTCTTTGAAAGGAGACAGTGAAAAGAGAAAAAAATGATCGGACATTTCATTGATATTTTTATTCACCTTGACGTGCACCTTGAGGAGGCAATAAACCATTACGGCCATTGGGTATACGCGCTTCTTTTTTTGATAATCTTTTGCGAAACGGGACTTGTGGTGACGCCTTTTCTTCCCGGAGACTCCCTGCTGTTTGCATCCGGGATGTTTGCCGCCGCCCGCGTTGCCGGCGGAGCAAACGCGCTCGACATAACGGTCCTGCTTCCCCTTTTATGTATAGCGGCCGTAACGGGCAATATGCTTAATTACCAGATAGGCTATTTTGTAGGGCCCAGGATATTCCATTCGACCAGGTTCCGCCTGCTAAACAGAAAGCATCTTGAAGAGACCCACGTTTTTTACGAAAAGCATGGCCCCATAACCCTTGTAATAGCGAGGTTCCTGCCGATAATACGTACATTTGCCCCTTTCCTTGCGGGCGTGGGCAAAATGGGCTATTTCAGTTTTTCCATTTACAACACGGCTGGCAGCCTGGCCTGGGTGGCCCTGTTCACCCTAAGCGGTTATTTTTTCGGCAATATCCCCGCCGTAAGAAAGAATTTCACCGCGGTCATAATGGCCATTATTGTTGTATCCGTGTTGCCTTCAATGATCGCGTTTTTGCGCAGTAAGGCAAAAAAGTAACTATTGCCTGGCTCTAGTGCGCTGAAATATCTTTTTTGTTTTTACGAAGGGGCGCGGCGTGCCGCGCCCGCTTTTTTTATTTTTGAAAATTCGTCCCAGTTCTCGAAGGGCGCACGGCCCTTCTAGCAGCTCGTTGGGCCTCAGGTTCCAAAGATGCTCTTTGGCAATGCCCTGAGTCCTTGTATCCCGCATTGGGGGCAGACCAGGCCTTCGGCCTGCCGCTCGTTTTCGAGATACGCCATGTGGAGGTTTCCGCATCCAGGGCAAAGGCAATTGTAAAGCGAACTCATTTTTTAAATCACCTCTCCAGTCTTGGCTTGAGGCCAAAGAACTTCTTTAGCATGTTTGCCATCATGCAAAAACCCGTTGCCGCGAAGATAACAAGGTTCACACCCGCGAACGCGGCAAGGAGCATCCAGTAAGGGCTCACGAGCACCGACAGGGCCAGGCTCAAAAGCACTACTAGGCCGGCCACCAGAAATACGGTCCTCTCCAGGTACCATGAATCGGTCTTAAGCAGATACATCATTTTTTTCCTCCTCTCCTTTTTTTGATCTTGGACAGGGTTTCTTCCTGAAAAATTCGTAATACAACAGCGGTACGGCTATAAGCGTCAGCGCGGTTGCGGACATCGCGCCAAACATGAGCGATATCGCAAGCCCCTGGAATATGGGGTCGAAAAGGATAACGGACGCGCCCACCACAACCGCCAGGGCGGTCAGCGCGATGGGGCGGAACCTGACGGCCCCGGCCCGTATCAGGGCGCCTTTAAGGTCGCCACAGCTTGCCCATTCCATCTGCACGAAATCCACCAGCAGTATCGAGTTTCTGACTATTATCCCCGCAAGCGCGATGAAACCTATCATGCTTGTGGCGGTAAAAAACGCGCTGAAAATGAAGTGCCCCGGCAGTATGCCGATGAGCGTAAGCGGTATGGGGGCCATTATTATCAGCGGCACGGTGAAATCGCCGAACCAGGCCACAACCAGTATATAAATGAGCACAAGCACGGCGGCAAAGGCTATCCCCATGTCGCGGAAGGTCACGTAGGTGGTGTGCCATTCGCCGTCCCACGTCACCGAGTAACTCTGGTCCAGAGACGGCTGACCGCGGAAATACTGTTTTACCTGGGAGCCGTCCGCCTGAAGGCGGCCTATCGGTCCCATCATCTTTAATATCGCGTAAACAGGGCTTTCCTCCCTGCCCGCCACGTCCCCGATAACATATACCACCCTGTGCAGGTTTTTTTCGTAAATGCTCTGGTCTATTGTCCCTTCCTTTACTTTCACAAGCTCGCCCAGCGGGACAAGAGCGCCGCTGTTCGACGGCACCGTCAGCCCCAGAAGGCTGCTTACGCTGGAGCGTTCGTTTTCAGGCAGCCTGAGCACTATGGGCACAGGGTCTCTTTCATCTTTTATATGGGCAAGCCCGGCCGGAAGCCCTTCCATCGAGGCGCTCAGGGTCGAGGCGGCGGCCTCGGTGGAAACACCGTTCAGCGCGGCCTTGGCCTTGTCCACCGTGAAGGTCAGCTTCTTTTGCGGGGCCTCCACATACCAGTCAACATCCACAACTCCGGGGGTGGACTTGAATATCTCCATGATCTTTCTGGCCAGCTCGGTCTGCCCTTTCAGCGAGGGCCCGTAGACCTCCGCCACAAGGGTATCAAGCACGGGCGGCCCGGGTGGTATCTCGGCTATCTTGACCTTTGCCCCGTAAAGCGCGGCGATGCGGTCGAGCGCCGGCCTTATCCTCTTGGCTATGTCATGGCTCTGTGCGGAACGCTGGCTTTTATCCACAAAGTTGACCTGTATGTCAGCCTCATTCGGCGCCTGCCTCAGATAGTAATGCCTCACCAGCCCGTTAAAGTTGAACGGCGCGGCGGCGCCCGCGTATATCTGATAATCGGTCACTTCCGGGACGGTCTTCAAATACAGGCCCATGTCCGCGGCCACATTCTCCGTTGTCTCAAGCGTAGTGCCCTCGGGCATGTCTATGACTACCTGCAGTTCGTTCTTATTGTCAAAAGGCAGCATCTTCATCATGACCAGCTTCAGGGGGACCATCAGGACGACCAGCAACAGAAGCCCCACTATCCCGCCCAGGACGATGAACCGCTTTTTCCTGCTTTCAAGCAGAGGGGACAGCGCCTTGTGATAAAACCGGTCTATGCCCCGCAGTTCTTTTTTCTCATGGCCGGCCTCTTCCTTGGTATGTTTTACCTTTTTAAGCACGGCGTAACTGAGCCATGGGCTTACGATGAAGGCTATGAGCAGGGAGAATATCATCGCCGCGGAGGCCCCGACCGGGATCGGCCTCATATAGGGGCCCATCAGCCCCCTAACGAAGGCCATGGGCAGAAGCGCCGCGATGACGGTGAACGTGGCCAGTATGGTCGGATTGCCCACTTCATCCACCGCGCGGGCCACCTTGTGTTTTCCCGGCCCGTACAGCTTGAAATGCCTGTGAATGTTTTCGACCACGACTATCGCGTCATCCACCAGTATGCCTATGGAAAATATGAGCGCAAAAAGCGTCACCCTGTTCAACGTGTATCCGTACAGAAAATTGATAAGCAGCGTAAGCGAAAGCGTCACCGGCACCGCCACCGCCACCACCACCGATTCCCTCCAGCCAAGCGCGAGCGCCACAAGGATGATGACGGATATGGTTGCGATCATCATATGCTCCAGAAGCTCGTCCGATTTGTCCTCTGCCGTCGCCCCGTAGTTCCTGGCCAGGTTGATCTTTACGCCGTCAGGGATGAGGCTGCCCCTTACTTCCCCGATCCTCTTTTGAAGCCTGTTTGCGATGAGGGTCGCGTTTGTGCCCTTCTTTTTTGCAACGCTTATCGTGACGGCGTCATAAAGGCCTGTGCCGCTCTTTACGCTTTCCAGCCCACCGCCTATACGCTCTTTTTTATTGAAAGCCGGGCCCGTTCCCATGAACACATAATTCTTCGGCTCCTGGGGCCCGTCATTAATGGCCGCGACATCCTTGAGATATACGGGCCTTCCGTCCGATACCCCCACTACGACATTGCCAACATCCTGGGCGCTTTCCAGGAACCCTCCGGCCTCTACCCGGAAACTCTGGTTGCCGCTGTCAAGCTTTCCCTCGGGAGTCGCAAAGTTCGAGCCCTGCAGGGCCTGCGCGATGGCCATTACCGGAAGGTGGTATGCCTTCAGTCTTGCCGGGTCCAGTTCCACCCGTACCTGCCGCGGGGCCCCGCCTGTTATATGGACTTCAGAAACGTCCGGGTCTTTTTTTAGCTCATTTGAGAGTTCCTCCGCCATGCGCCTGAGCTGATAAGAGGTGTACCGGTCCGACCAGAGGTTATATACGAGTATCGGCACATCGTCTATCGACCTGGGCTTGATGATGGGGCGGCTTACCCCGGGCGGGATCCTGTCGTAGTTGGACATGAGCTTCGTATAGAGGTCCACGAGGCTTTTATCCATGTCTTTACCGACGTAATACCTGACGATTATAAGACTGCCCCCGGTCCTGCTTATCGAGTAGACATATTGGACACCCGGGATTTCCCGGATGAGCTTTTCCATCGGTTTGGTTACAAGGTTGTCAACCTCATGTGCGGAAGCACCCGGATCGTTCACGAACACGTCTACCATGGGGACGTTTATCTGGGGCTCTTCCTCACGCGGGGTCACAATAACGGCGAATACCCCCGCGACAAGCGCCGCTACCACTATGAGGGGAGTGAGCTTCGAGGTAAGAAAGGCCTTAGCTATCCTGCCCGAAATCCCCAGGCGGCCCTTGAACGTTTCTTTTTCTTTCTCTTTTTCAGTGTCCTGGTCCGGCTTCAATGTGCCTCCCTGATGGCAACGCCTTCGCCAAGCCTGTCAAAATCGGAAACGGTAACACGCTCTCCAGCATTTATCCCGGACAGCGCCTCTACATACCCGTCATACTCCTGCCCCGTCCTGATGGCGCGAAGCTGCAATACACCGCCCTGGCCAACAACATAGACGAAATCGAGCTGTCCTCTTTTTCCTATGGCAGCCTTGGGCGCCATCACTGCATTCCTTTGCCCGCGCGGCACATCGAGTTTCACATAAAGCCCGCTTTGAAGGCCCGCGGAATATGGAAGGGCGATCTTTATATTAAAAGTCCTTGTGGCGGGGTCGACCCCGGGCGTCACCTGGCTTATCGGATATGTTTTACTGCCGGCCTCACCCGGCATATCCACAACTACAGGGGTCCCTTTTTTAACTTGTCCAAGAAAACGCTCGTCAAGAGAAGCCGAAATCCTGTAGCTTGGCTCTTCGATAACGACCAGCGGCGTCCCGGGGGTGGCCATGCTTCCGGTGTCGACCTTCTTGTCCACGACTATCCCGTTAATGGGCGCCCTCACGACGGTATATCCCAGATACGTCCTGGCCTCGGCAAGCGCGGCCCTGGCCTGGGCCACTGCAGCTGCGGCCGCCTGCTGTTTCAAAACGGCCATCCTTTGCCTGGTGCTCATCTCATCGAATTCCTGCTGGGCTATCGCCTTCTGATCGTAAAGCTTTTTGTATCTGTCGAACGTGGACTGGGCAAGCGCATTTTCCTGATCGGCCATCTTTTTGGCCTGGAGGGCCTGCTCCAACCCCTGCTCCGCCTGCGCGACCTTTTCGTGCGCGTCCGCGGCTTCAATTGTAAGGAGGA
>JAKAGP010000097.1 GCA_021825785.1 Nitrospirota bacterium | reverse complement strand
ATGTGCCGTCGCGAACGGGCCTGCCGAAGGCGGCCTAAAAAACAAAGATAAAAACGAAAACGAAAAAACGCAAAGCGCGGCCCAGGCAAGCCGCGTCCTTCAAAAAGTCCCTTATTATTCCCAAGCGGACCACCAGTGCGGCCCCGCAGCCTTGGCTGAGGTGCTTGGTTATTACGGAGCTGACGCAACCCCGGGATCCATAGCCTCATCCATTTACAGCAAAACGGCCAAAGGGACTCTTGGCATAGACATGCTCATCTACTCGAAGCGGGCCGGGTTTGAGGCCAGCCAGTACAGCGGCGGCAAGCGGGACCTCATGAAACAGATAGACGCGGGACACCCCCTGATAGTCTTTGTGGATTACGGGTTTTGGGTATACCAGCGAGGGCATTTCATGGTTGTGGACGGGTATGACGCCAACGGCCCGGTAGTCAATTCCGTGGATGGGCCCTTTGAGCATATCACATGGAAAGAGTTCATGGGCCCCTGGAAGAAGACAGGTTACTGGACCCTTCTCATAGAAAAAGAAAAAACCAGAACAAAAATAAAAATAAAAATAAAAAATCCATCCGCCTCAGGGAAAACCAAATGAAGAATAAAAGAAAAAGACCCATGCCGTTGCTGGTCTTAACTCTGCCGGGTTTTTTGCTTTTTCTTTTCCTTTTTCTTTCCCTGGCCCTTTCCTCCTGCGCCAGTCTGCCACGGATAATCATCTTGCATGACCCGCTCACACCTGTGGAGCACGTGAACCTGGGAGTCGCTTATGAGAGGAAGGGGCAGTACGATGCCGCGATAAAGCAGTACAGGGAGGCCTCAAAAAAGCTCCCCTCCGCCTGGGTCTACATGGGTAATGCCAGCTTTGAGAAAGGCGATATGGGCAAGGCCGAAAAGTACTACAAAAAGGCCATAGACAAAGACAAAAACAACCCCGACGGATACAACAACCTGGCCTGGCTTTATTACACGCAGAAGGAAAAGCTGGACGAGGCCGAAACCCTTGCAGGCAAGGCGGTCCTTTTGAGCGCCAACGACCCCGCCAAAGAGGCTACCTATAAAGACACGCTGAAAAAGATAAAGGCCCTAAAAGGGGATACTGTCACAAAAACAAAAACCTCACCAGAATAGGGTAAAAATAAAAAATCTTTCTCCCCTCTTATGAGACGCCAGGGATTTTTTCTTTATCTTTACCGTTCCACCAGCCTCCTCCCAGCGCCACGAAGAGCGCAACGGTGTCCTGGAGGCGCCCGGCCTGGGCCTGGAGATAGCCGATCCTGGCCTGATAGAACTGGGCGTCGGCTGTAAGTACCTGGAGATAATTCACGGTGCCCGCCCGGTAATTGGCCTCTATAAGGTTCAGGCCCTCGCCCGCTGCGTTCAGTGCCATTGACTGGGCGTTCAGGCTTTCTGCGTCGTGTTCCAGCGCCCAAAGGGTGTCGGCAACCTGCGCCAGGGCATTAAGGACCGTCTGGCGATAGTTAGCCATGGATTGTCTGTAGGCCTCTATCGCGGCGCGCCTCTGGGCGCTCAATGCACCGCCGTGAAACAGGGGGGCGGCGGCGTCAGCGCCAAAACTCCAGATGCCGCTCTTTTTTTTGAAGAGATTACCCAATGATGTGCTTTCGAGGCCTAAAGAGCCGCTCAGGGTGAAACTGGGAAACATGGCAGCCGTCGCAACCCCTATATTGGCGCTTGCCGCATGCAGTTGGGCCTCGGAGGCAAGGATGTCCGGGCGCTGCCGCACCAGTTCTGAGGGAAGAGACAGCGGCAGTTCACCTGGCAGCACAAGCTCCGCCAGGCTTATCCCGGGAGGTGCCCATTGCGCCGGCTCGTGGCCCGTAAGGACGGCAAGCAGGTGATCGGCCTCGACGAGTTTTTGCTTTAACGGGGGAAGCGTTGCCTGGGTGGCCGCCAACTGGCTCTGAAGGCTTAACACGTTTGAATACGGCTCGGTCCCTGCCTGTGCCTGCGCCTCCGCGATCCCGACCTGCTCTGCCTGAAGGGCGGCAAGTTTAACGGTCGCGTTGAGCTCCTCACGGTAGGCAGCCTGCGCGATCATGGTGTTCACTATATTGCCGGACAATGTGATATAAGTGCCGAGCATAAGATAACGCTGATAGTCCACCTGCGCCCCGAGGCCCTCCACCGCTCTTCTTTCCCCCCCGAACACATCAAGGGCGTAGCTGATAGTGGCCGTAAGCGTATAGAGGTTGAATATGGTGCTTGAGGAGCTTCCGCCGAACCTTGACTGGGAGAATTTTTGCCTTACGGCGTACATACCTGCATCGGCTTGGGGATAGAAAACGCCTTCGCCCGCCCTTAGTATCTCCTGGCTCTGGCGCAAACCCTCCTGCGCGGCCTGCAGCCCCGGGCTGTTGATAACGGCCTGCCTGATAACGGCATCTATCTTCGGGGACTTGAAGAGCCGCCACCAACCGGCCGCAATTTGGGCCCCTTCTTTAAACTGCTGGGACTGCCCTGCTGCTGCAACCGTGGCGGAAGGCTGCGGCCGGTAAGTGTACTTTCCTTCGGAAGGGGGCACCGGGCGCGCATAATCCGGCCCCACCGTGCATGCGGCAAGCGCCGGCATCAACAGGCAAGTTGCCGCAAATAAACGTACTTTTACTTTTACTTTTGCTTTTGCTTTTTTCATCCCGCTTCCCATATTATTCAGCGATGTAGACATCGACCAGCTGACCCGGATAAAGGTTTACATTTTCAGGTTTATCAAACCCGAATATTACCGGCAGCACCCTTACGTCCACTCTTTCGGTCCTCTGGTTCGAAAGTTCTATCTTGGGAGTCACGTACGGCTGCACCCGCTCATATCTGAGCGGGATGCTGATATTGGTCCCGCGAATGAACATCCGGGCACGCATTTGAGCTGGGGGCGGCAGCCTGTGCACAAGTATCTCGTCTATATAACATCTTACCTCCAGCCGCTTTTGTGAACTCCCCATGACCAGGACCGGATCAAAACCTTCGGTGTAGGTGCCGTAAACCCCCTGAGGAGATATATATCCGCCCACCGCGGCCTTTATGGACATGACAACTCCGTTCATCGGGGCCTTTATGATGTACTTGTCCAGCAGCGCCTTTGAAGCGGTGTATGCCTTTGTCAGGGCAGCATACTGCCTTTCCTGGTTCCTTATGTCATAGATCCAGGCGCCGGCCCTGGTAAGCGCATACTGTCTTCTTGCCACTTCGAGGCTCGCTTGCGCCGCCTTTGCCGAGTCTCTAGCGCTATCCAGCGCCTCCTTGCTCACTGACTTGGGGTTAAGCTCATAAGACACCCTCTGCTTCTCATATTGGTCCTGGGCGCTTTTGAGGTTCGCCAACGCAAGGTCCACCTGGGCCTTGGACACCTCAAGGGTCTCCTTTCTGGGCTGAGCCTTAAGTTCTTCCAAAAGCGCCAGGGCCGCCTGGGCTTGCGACCTCTGCTGCTCCATAGTCGCCCTCTGGACGGAATCATCCATCTCAAGCAGGGGCGACCCTTCATGGACCACCTCCCCTTCCGAAACAAGGATCCGGGTGACAACCCCGGAAACCTCCGGATATATGTTTATGTTCTCTCCGCTTTTCTGGTAGCTCTCCACTATACCGTTTGCATATATACCCTTTGGGTAAGGGTTGGAGGCCGGACTGAAGACGGGCGGCAGGGGTTTTTTCTGTATTCCGTATATGTGGGCGCTGACGATACCTGCAAGGATGCCCGCAACCGAAAGAATGAACAGCAGTTTATTTCTCATTTCCTCCCTTCTCCACGCCCTTGATCATCCCGTCTTCCATTCTCATTATCCTGTCAGCATATTCGAATATCCTGCTGTCATGGGTCACTATCAGGATGCACCGTTTTTCATTAAGTATGTTTTTTTTCACAAAATCCACGATCCTTCTGCCGGTATCTCCGTCCAGGGAAGCCGTGGGCTCATCGAATATAAGGATGTCCGGGCGGCTTGCGATGGCCCTTGCGATGGCCACCCGCTGCTGCTCTCCGCCGCTTAATTTGACCGGCTGGAGGTGCGCCCTGTCTTTAAGCCCCACAATATCCAGATACTCCATGGCCCTGTCCAGCGCCTCGTCCCATTCAACCTTTTTAAGTATCAGGGGGATGGCCACGTTTTCCCGTGTCGTCAGCCTGGGGAACAGGTGATAGTCCTGGAAAACGAAGCCCACAGTGTTAAGC
The DNA here is from genome assembly GCA_021825785.1 of Nitrospirota bacterium. The sequence goes on along the minus strand of JAKAGP010000097.1, from coordinate 2,720 downwards.
CTGAAATCCGCAAGATGGTCGTTCGTCATTTTCCAGATGTCCCTGCCTTCCACCGCTACGCTTCCGGAGTTCGGCCTGAGTATGCCCGATATCATGCTGAGCAATGTCGTCTTTCCGCTTCCCGAGGGGCCCTCGATGTATAGCATTTCTCCAAAGTAGGCCTCAAAGCTCACACCCCTTACGGCAAGCGTCCTTGCCGCACCCTCTCCGAACCATTTGACCAGCCCGCTTGCCTTTACCGCCAGGCTTTCCGTTGCCGCCCCCGTTGTTGTGCCCCCTTGCCTTCCGGCCTCAGCCATTTTTTTTCAACTAGCCCCTGAAGATATCGAAAGGCTCTATCTTTATGACCTTTCTTACCCCGATATAGCTCGAAATGCCCGCAATAACAAGGACCATGATGAAGGCAAAACCAAGATTTTTATAGGTCACCATCGCCGCATAGCTGGATATCCTCAGTTTGGCAAGGAGTATGACCACGGAGGACAGCCCGATGCCAAGGCCGTAGCCGATCAGCGCAGTAAAACCTGCCTGGAACAGTATCATGTATATGAGCTCGCGCCCCCTGGCGCCAATGGCCTTCAGAGCCCCGAACCTGTCAAGGTTCTCCAGTATGAACGTATAAAAGGTCTGCCCGGAAATGGACAGCCCGACGATGAAGCTTATTATCGTCATCAAAAAAACATTTGTCCCAAGCCCCGTCTGGTACATGTAGAAATTGGATATCTTTTTCATGAACTGGGCCTTTGTAAGGGCCTCATAGCCGAGCGCCTTCACCTGCTGCTGTATATGCTGGACCGCAGCCGGGCTCTTGGGCTCCACAAGGATATACGAGATGGTATATCTTGTGGTGGGTATATACTGGATGGCTCTTTTATAGGTCGTGTACAGTGTCGGGACGCCGAACAGGCCGCTTGAGGTGACTTTGGCTATCCCCGTGATGACCACGCGGTGGTCGTTCAGCTCGAATTGCGTTCCCAGTTTGGGGCTTCCAAGTTTCTTGAACTCTGAATCCTTTACCACGATGAAAGAGTTCTCCGAATATATGTCCTCGATGTTGCCCCGAATGAGCTGGGGCCTTCCAAAAAGGCTGGCATCATCAAGCCCCAGAACGGTAACGGACTGGTAGCCGCCGTTGCCAAGTTTCACAAGCGCCCCTCCGGAATAAAGAGGCACGGCATATTTAACGCCGTCTATGCTCCTTACCGCGTCAAGGATGTAATCGGGCATGGGGATGCTGTTGGCGACGGTGTTTACAGCCGGGTCCATCACCCAGACCTTGGCCCCTATGTTTATAACGGTGGCGGATGATTTTATGAGGATGCCAGCGAACATGGATGTCATCATATTCATAAGGAAAACGGCAAACGTAATGCCAACAAGCAGCGCCGCAAACTTTCCCTTGTCGTTTACAAGCAGTTTGTACGCTATCTTCAGGACGCCCTTCACCTTCGGTATCCCCGCTGGCTTAAAAGTAGAGAAAGGCGAGCCTCTCTCATGTAAACCGGTTCCGGCCCTTCAAAAAAATTTTTTTGTTTTTTTGCTGCGGTCTTTCCTTAATTCATACCGCAATACGGATGGCTGGTCAAGAAATGTGCGGTCATGGGCCTTTGTTCAACCCCTCATCGCCCGTGATGCCGGGTTGGTTTTTCATAAAAAAATATGATATTATTGCACAAAATCCGGGAGGTTTTTTGTTTTTTGTTTTTTCGGCTTTTTGGAAAATGACCATAAAAAAGATCAAAGATAAAAAACCCTCCGGCACTCCGGATGAAAAAAAATCAAAAAAGACAAAAAAATCAAAAACGGAATTATCTTCCGACGACGCCGTAAAATATAAAGTCCTGTTCGAGCAGTCCCCTTATGGCATTGTGACAATTGACCTCCATGGGAAGATCCTGGATTTTAATGAGAGGGCGTATCGCGAGCTTGGATATACGAGGGATGAGTTCGCAAGGCTTTCGATCTCCGATATCGACCCGGATGTATCTTTTGCCGCCGCTCCAACCCGCGCAAAACAGATATTGGAGGAAGGCGGGACCGAATTCGATGCCAGGCACAGGACCAAACAAGGGGAGATAAAAAATGTTCACGTTATTGTGAGGCCGCTTGCCTTGTCAGGACAAACCATACTCCACTCCATATGGCAGGACATCACCGAGCGGAAAAAAGACCAGGAAACGATACAAAAATTTGCGGGAGTTGTCCAGCACACGAGGATCGGGATAGCCATCGGAACGGAGGAAGGCACGTTTGGCCTGATGAATCCAGCTTTTGCCGGGATGCACGGCTATGCCATGGATGAGCTTTACGGAAAGCCCATTACAGACGTATATGCCCCACAGATTCGGGACAGCATTCCCGCGCTGATCAACGCTATCAACAAAAATGGATATCATGAATTTGAAACCCTGCGCCTGCGCAAGGACGGCTCTGTTTTCCCGGCCGAGGTCCATGCCTACGCCATGAAGGACAAGGAAGGCAGGGTGCTTTACCGTATCGTAAACGTACAGGATATAACCGGGCGCAAGAAAGCGGAGGAGGCGCTCCGGCACAGCGAGGAATTCATAAGAAATATCCTGGACAACGTTGACGAGTCCTTTATGGTCATAGACCATGATTTCAGGATCCTGGCGGCAAACAGGACCTTCTGCCTATGGAACAATATCAGCAGGTCCTCAGTCGTTGGCGTTCATTGTTATGAAGCTATTCATAAAAGAGCA
>JAKAGP010000096.1 GCA_021825785.1 Nitrospirota bacterium | reverse complement strand
GAAAAGGCAATGTTCGAACTCGAGGAGATGAAAAGCGAGATGGCCAGGATAAAAGTAATAGGTGTGGGCGGTGCGGGCGGCAATATGCTCAATAACATGATCTCGTCCAACCTTAAGCACGTGCAGTTCGTGGCGGCCAACACTGACGCGCAGGCCCTGGGGGTCTCGCTGGCATCGAGAAAGATCCAGCTTGGGGAGGCTGTAACTCGCGGGCTGGGAGCGGGTTCGAAACCGGACACCGGCAAGCAGGCGGCCATTGAAAGCCGGGATGAGATAATGGAGGCCCTGAAGGGAGCCGACATGGTGTTCATAACGGCGGGCATGGGAGGAGGCACCGGGACCGGCGCTTCACCCGTGATCGCCCAGGCCGCAAAGGAAACCGGCGCGCTTACGGTTGCCGTTGTCACCAAGCCCTTTTTCTATGAGGGAACGGCAAGAAGGCACAACGCGGAGGCCGGGATCAAGGAACTGGAAAAAAGCGTGGACACCCTCATAGTGATACCAAATGACAGGATAAGCTATGTCGTGGACAAGGGGACTAGCCTTCTGGAGTCCTTCGCGCGCGCCAACGACGTGCTCAGGCAGGCAGTGCAGGGAATATCGGACCTCATCGTGGTGCCCGGGCTCATCAACCTGGACTTTGCCGATGTGCGGACGATCATGCAGGACGCCGGCAATTCGGTAATGGGCATGGGGTCGGACTCCAGCGCAAAAGAGGCCACCAAAAAAGCCATCACAAATCCCCTGCTGGAAAACTCCTCCATCGAGGGGGCAAGGGGGATACTTGTCAATATCACAGGCGGACCGGGATTGTCTCTTAAGGACGTGGAGGAGGCGGCCAGCCTGGTGTACGATTCCGCTCACCCGGAGGCAAATATAATTTTTGGCGCGGTCATAGACCAGGAGATAGAAGCGGAATGCCGTGTCACGGTCATCGCGACCAGCTTCGCTCCAAAGAAGCAGAAAATGGAGATCCCGGTGAAGAAATGGGCCCCGCCCGCCCCCGCTGCCGCGCCCAGGGAGATGCCTGCCTCGCTGAAAGGCTCCCAGCGGATCCTGGCAAAATCACTCAATGCCGCGCCTCAGAACGGGCAGGAGGAAGAGAAGCCCGCGGTGGAGATGAGCTACGAGGACCCGTTCGATATCCCCACCTTCCTGAGGAAAGAGAAATTTACGCTCCCTAACGGGTGAAAATAAAGAGCTTTCCCACCGTAGCGGGGCCCCTTTTCCCCCAAAGGGGCCCCACCCTCCCACTCTTTTTCCAATGACGGAGCAAAACCCGTCTTGAAATTTAAATGAAGAGGCCCGCTTTTTTTAGGGTCTGCCCCCATTAATTTAAGGGCGGAGAGGGCGGGTAAAACACTAAAGTTTCCGTTTGACATTTGATTCGATGTATGCCATATTTACTGCATCGGAGCTTTCGACAAATAAGGGCTCAAGGCTCGATGAGAGATCATTTGCAGCCGGTTTTATTTGCAGATCCGAAATATTATTTTTCCTTAGGAGGAAGTAGCAGATGTCGAGTGGTTCAGTTAAATGGTTCAATGAGGCTAAAGGTTTTGGGTTTATCACCACGGATGACGGCAAGGACGTATTTGTCCACTTTTCAGCAATCTCCGGTGAAGGTTTCAAGACCCTTGGCGAAGGGGACCAGGTAAATTTTGACATCGAGATGGGTCCCAAGGGCCCCAGGGCTGTCAACGTCGTAAAGGTCTGAAAAAAGAAAAAAACCTCTACCGAAAGCCCCCGGCCTTCCGCCGGGGGCTTTTTTTTTGGTAAGATTTTTGGTCCTTCCCTGTTTTTTTGCTTAAAATGTTGTTTTTTCTTAAAAAAAATAGCGCTATCTCTTAAAATAATAAGATCAATGAGCCAGTCGGGCCTGAAGACGGCATGGGAGAAGATCAGGGAGGCGGTAAGCGGGGAGCTGTCGAGGAATGCAGGCGTCCCGTTTAAGGACGGTGCATTTGTTTTTCCCTCCCTGGGCACGGACTTCCTCGTTTATCCGGAAAAAGACAAAGAGGCCATAGAGGCGTCCTCAGCGCAAGGGGAGGCCCTGATGACCAAATTCGGTTATTTTTTCAACCATGTCTGCCTGTGGTGGCTTGTTTACGCAAAAGGCATACCGCCTACCGGCAGGCTGGTAAGGCCGGAGGACTTAAACGGGGGAGCGGCCTTTTTCCGGGGCTCCCATACCCTCCCTCTGGATGGCCTAGCACGACGTTATGGCAGCGGCAGTGAGGAGTTTTTAAAAAAAGGTTTGGCACTGGGGGGCGAAAGATGCGATCTGGCGGACGCATGCATAAAACTCCATCCCGCCCCCGGACTTCCAATTTATCTGCTTCTGTGGCTGGAAGATGAAGAATTCCCGGCCAGGGCAGGCGTGCTCCTGGACTCATCGGCCGGGATCGTCCTTCCCCTGGATATAATCTGGAGCGCCATCATGCTCTGTCTGCTGGCCATGTTTTAGATCAGAAAAGACATGGGCGGGAAAAGACAGAAACTATTAAGGAAAGCGGACGGCCTTCTTTCAAGGGAAAAGGGGACGGTCTTTAAAGGACCAGGCGGAAAGTTCAACATCTGCCTGGTCTATCCGAACACCTATCACGTGGGGATGTCCAACCTGGGTTTCCAGGGCGTCTATGGCCTTCTGAACGGGATGCCGGACGTGCTTTGCGAGCGCGCCTTCCTGCCGGACGCGGAAGACATGGAGGACTATCTTAAGGGTGGAGAAGAGCTCTTCAGCCTTGAATCCAAAAGGCCGCTTAAAAGATTTGATATGGTGGCCTTCTCCGTGTCCTTTGAAAACGATTATCCTCATATCCCGGAGATACTGGAGCTGGCCATGATACCGCCTTTGGCCAGCTTGCGCGGCGCCAGAGAGCCGCTGCTTTTGCTTGGGGGGGTGGCCGCTTTTTCCAATCCGGAACCGCTGGCAGATTTCTTTGACGCCATTTTCATAGGAGAGGCGGAGGCCCTTTTGCCGCCTTTTTTTGAGGAGGTAAGGAAAAATCTTTCATCTGCCGGGGGAAGGCGGGGTTTTTTGGAGAAGATAGTCTCCGTGCCGGGCGTCTATGTCCCTTCTCTTTACAATGTGTCCTACGGGCAGGAAGGCACGATCTCGGAGAGAAAACAGGAGGTCCCCCATGCGCCCGTTATGGTAAGGAAGCAGGTCTCGCCGGAGCTCGGAATGAGGCACGCCATAACAACGCCCGATACCGAATTTTCGAATATGCGGCTCATAGAGCTGATGCGCGGATGTCCGTGGAGCTGTTCTTTCTGTCTTGCCGGGCAGATCTATAACCCGCCAAGGAGGAGGCCGCCTGAAGACATTAAAAAAGAGATAGATGAGGCGCTTTCTGCTGGCCAGAGGGTGGGGCTCATAGGGCCTTCGGTCTCTGACTATCCGGGGCTTCCCGGGCTCCTTCAGATAGAGGGGGTGGATTTCTCCATTACCTCCCTCAGGGCGGGTGCAAAAAGCATTGGGCTTTTGCCCTATCTGAAGAGGCACAAAAGCCTATCGATAGCTGCGGAGGCCGGTACTCCAAGACTTCGCAGGCTTGTGAACAAGAGGATCACGGAAGAAGACATCCTGGAGACCTCGCGGGCCATCCTGGAGGCGGGCATGAACCTGCGGGTCTATTTCATCATCGGTCTGCCCACGGAGACGGATGAGGACGTGGACGCTCTCATAGCCCTGGTGGGGGAAATAAGAAGCAACTCGCCACGCGGCAAGATCACCCTGACGGTGAGCACCTTTGTGCCAAAGCCTTTTACCTGCTTTCAGTGGCACCCGATGGAAAAGCCGGAGGCGGTCAAGAAACGGCTTGGAAGGATAAAAAAGTCATTGAACGCCTTAAAGGGGGTCTCCGTCTTTCATGATGTTCCCAAATACGCAATGATGCAGGGTGTATTTGCGATGGGAGACAGAAGGCTTTCCTCCGTCCTTCTGGCCATGGCAAGGGAAGGGCTGGACTACAAATCGGCGCTTAAAAGCGCGGGCCTTTCGGAGGAATTTTACATCTTCAGGCAAAAAGACGCGGGGGAGCTATTGCCGTGGGACTTCATAGACTCGGGCGTTAGCAAGGAGCCCCTCCGCGAGCAGTACGAGAAGCTTATTCTGGAGGCGCAGGAGTAAAGGATCTACCACTCCACCGTTTCCCATTGTCTTCTGAACTCCAAAAACCTGCCCTCCGTTATCGACTCCCGCATCTTCCTGAAAAACTCCTGGTAAAAATGTGTGTTATGGATGGTGTTCAGGCGCATGGACAGTATCTCTTTGCTTAAAAAGAGGTGTCTAAGGTACCCCCTGGAGAAATGGGTGCATGTGTAGCAGTTGCAGCGCGCATCAAGCGGAGACGGATCCTCCTTGAACTCTGTCCTTTTTATGCTGATCCTTCCCTCCGAGGTGAAAAGGGTGCCGTTCCTGGCGTTTCTTGTGGGCATGACGCAGTCGAACATGTCAAAACCGGCCCCCACTGCCTCCATGCAGTCTTTGAGGTCTCCTATGCCCATGAGGTATCTGGGCTTGGCAGTGGGCAGCAGCGGGCCCATCAGGTGCATGGTCTTCCACATCTCTCCTTTTGGCTCTCCCACGCTTACTCCGCCAACCGCGTATCCCTCAAAGTCCATTTCAAGCAGCCCTTCAAGGCTCTCCCTGCGGAGGTCTTCATAAGAGCCGCCCTGAATGATGCCAAACAGGGCGCTTTTGCCGGCCTCCGGCATGCTTTTCTTTTTCTCCAGGCATTTGAGCGCCCAGAGGGCGGTCCTCCTGACCGCTTTTTGCACCTCCCCGTGCGTGACAGGCCAGGGTGGGCATTCGTCAAAGGCCATGAAGATGTCCGAGCCAAGCGAGGCCTGTATCTCTATGGCCAACTCCGGCGTCATGAAATGGGTAGAGCCGTCAATATGGCTTTGGAATTCCACCCCCTCATCCGTTATCTTTCTAAGCAGGGCGAGGCTGTAAACCTGGAAACCGCCGCTGTCCGTAAGTATCGGCCTGTCCCAGCACATGAACCTGTGCAGCCCTCCAAGGTTTTTTATAAGTCCGTGCCCGGGCCTCAGGTACAGGTGGTAGGTATTTGAGAGGATGATCTCCGCACCTGCCCCCTTAAGTTCGTCAGGGCCAAGAGCCTTCACCGTGGCGTTCGTGCCCACGGGCATGAACGCCGGGGTATGGATTGCCCCGTTTTCCGTTTCGATAAGGCCGGTTCTTGCCGCGCCGTCTTTTTTCAGTATGGTGAAATTCATTATGCGTCATTGATTTTAACGGAATTCCGTTTTTTTTGATTTTTTTGATTTTTGGAACAAAAAATAAATAAGAGTTTTTTGAAAAAAGCCCCATCTTGTGGCAATATAGTATTTTGGGCTTGAACCTCAACGAGTTTGAAAAAGCAAGTATATTTTAATTAACATAGTAAACTTATAATTTTTGGAGGGAAGAACTGCGAATGCCCGATATGATCGAGATTAGATGGCATGGAAGAGGGGGCCAGGGGACAGTAACGGCCGCCAAGGTGCTGGCCGATGCCTGTCTTAGCGGCGGCAGGTATGTGCAGGCCTTTCCCGAGTACGGTCCTGAGAGGGCAGGCGCTCCGCTGAGGGCGTACAACAGGATAAGCGACCACGAGCTCAGACTTTACTGCCCTGTTGTGAACCCCAGGATCGTGAGCATTGTGGATGCCACCATAATAGACGCCATGGACGTCACGGAGGGCGCCATCGATGACGCTATCTTCGTAGTCAACACCACGAAGGACCCGGCGGAGATGAGAAAGGCGCTCAAGGCGAAAAGTACCCAGAAAGTCTTCACGGTGGATGCCACCGACATAGCGATAACGGAAATAGGCAGGCCGCTTCCCAACTCTCCCATGCTGGGCGCGGTCGTAAAGGTTTCGGACCTCGTAAGCCTTCCGCATCTGATCGAGGAGGTCAGGAAGAGCTTCGGGAAAAAGTTTGCGGAGAAGATAATAAACGGCAATCTCAAGGCCGTTGAGAGGGGATACAAGGAGGTCAGGGAAGGATGAAGAAATGGACGGAACTGGTCCCCGGCGCCGTTGTACTGGAAGCGGGAAGCTCGGCCAGATTCAAGACCGGCTCCTGGAGGACGTTCAGGCCCAGATGGGTGCCGGAAAACTGTATACAGTGCCTGATGTGCTGGCTTTATTGCCCGGACATGGCCGTCAATGTAGTAGACGGCAAGATGACCGGCTTTAACTATGATTACTGCAAGGGCTGCGGGGTATGCGCGAAGGAATGTCCCGGAAAACAGGGTAAAAAAGCAATAGTAATGGAACCGGAGGGCAAATAGGAATGGGCAAGGTAGTCGCGGTCACCGGAAACGAAGCCGTAGCAAACGCCTTGAGGCAGGCGGACCCCGATGTCTGTTCCCTCTATCCCATAACCCCCCAGACGGACATCGTTCAGAGGTTCTCCTCTTTTGTGGCCAATGGGCAGGTGCAGACTGAGCTTCTGAACGCGGAGAGCGAACACTCCGCGATGTCCGCCGCAATAGGAGCGGCGGCTGGGGGCGGCAGGGTCATAACCGCCACTTCCTCCCAGGGACTTGCCCTTATGTGGGAGATGCTCCATATAGCCTCCGGCATGAACCTTCCCATAATAATGCCGCTCGTGAACAGGGCCCTTTCTGCCCCGCTGAATATCCACGGGGACCACTCTGACGGCATGGGCGCGAGGGACACGGGCTGGGTGCAGCTCTGGAGCGAAAACGCGCAGGAGGCGTACGACAACACCATCATGGCGTTCAGGATAGGGGAGCACTTGGAGATAAGACTGCCCGTTATGGTCTGCATGGACGGCTTCATAGTGAGCCATTCCATAGCCAGGATGGAATACCTGGGCGATGATGAGGTGAAAAACTTCATCGGCCCTTACCAGAAGGTCAATCCGCTTCTGGACCTGGAGCAT
>JAKAGP010000095.1 GCA_021825785.1 Nitrospirota bacterium | reverse complement strand
GCGAAGCGCCAGACACTCCTGTTTTCGGCGACCATGCCGGATGACATCCGCCGCCTGGCCCACGAGATACTGCGGGAACCGGTCACTATACAGATAGACCATACCGCGCCCGCGGATACCGTTGCCCACGCGCTCTACCCGGTCGGGCAGCACCTGAAAACACCGCTTCTCCTGGACCTTCTGCGCCAGACAGGCAGCGGATCGGTTTTGGTGTTTACACGCACCAAGCACAGGGCCAAACGGGTTGCGGACCAGCTTCTCAGGGCCGGTTACCGGAGCGCGTCGCTTCAGGGGAACCTTTCACAGAACCGCAGGCAGGCGGCGCTCAATGGGTTCAGGACCGGAGCCTATCAGATACTCGTGGCCACAGACATAGCAGCCCGCGGCATCGACGTGTCAAGCATATCTCACGTCATTAACTACGACATGCCGGACACCACTGACGCCTACACGCACAGGATCGGCCGCACCGGCCGCGCTTCAAGGACCGGCGACGCCTTCACCTTTGTCACTCGCGAAGACGAGACCATGGTGCGGAGCATAGAGCGGGTGCTCGGGGAAAAGGTGGAAAGACGTTTACTGGAAGGCTTCGATTATAAAAAGCCCGAACCTCACCGGGACACCGAGTTTGCCAGGCAGCCCGGGCCGTCCCATCGGAGCGGAAAAAGAGTTTCAGAACCCAAAGTCTGGAGCTTCGGCGGCAAGAGGCGTTAAAGTACAGATGCGGCCCGGGGGGAAAAACTTTTTCCTCCCGCCGGCCCGGAAATCCGGCCCAGTCTCAGCACAGGAGCCATTGAATTACAGGGGCCACTGAATAAACCCGTCAGGAGAAGAAATGACAACAAAAATCCCAGCGCAAGAGAAACCATCCGGAAAAACCGCCAGGAAAAATGTCAATATAGAAAAAAATGCCAGGAGGCTTGAACTGATACAAAAAAGGCTGGATGCCGGCCTGCTGTCCGAAAGGTTTCCTCAAATCGCAAGCATGGCCATCCATATAGTTCAATTCTACGGAGTGACGGGACAGGTCTTTGTGGAACGGACTATCCATATGGTTCCCGGCAACAACTTGTATCTTCTTCATATGACGTGCATGGAGGGCAACTGCCATAACGGCGGCTTTGATCTGACCTCCAAAGTCGAGGAACTGGTACGGAACAACAGGAAAGCAGGAAAAGGGAAGATGCTTTGCGGAAAGGCAGATGCCTCAGGGATCAGCCATGCCAGTATATCTTACGATATATCAATAAAATACTCATAAAAAACTCTTTTTTACCCGTTTCCACCCAACCGCCCATACAGGTGCGGGGGAATAGGTAAAAATTCCCCCCTGCCATTTAACCAGGTCAAACCTGAAAAAACTAAACGCTGCTCAGGAAAAACAAAAAATCATGGGCGTTTGGAGCCCATCAATTCCGGTCTGCCGTTGCCGGTGGGCCGCTTAAAAGATTTAGTGGCCTTGGCCCGTTTTTTCTGTGCTTCCTTCTGCTTTGTCTTAAGCTTTACAGAGGGTTTTTCGTAGAAGCGCCTTCTTTTGAGGTCTTTAAAGACCCCTTCTTTCTGGAGCTTTCTTTTAAGTAATTTAAGGGCCTTTTCAAGATCGCCGGCTACTCTTATCTCCACCTACCAGGCCCTTTTCCCTTGCCAGAGGGCCTTCCCTGCCTTGATCTGTCTCCACCAGGCCTTGCCGTCTGCGGTCGCGCTTCGCTTACATTCAGGCCCCTGTCCTTCAGCGTCTTTCCATTAAATGAGGCTATCGCCTTTTCCGCTTCCTCATCAGTAGACATCTCGACAAACCCGAAACCCTTGGAGCGGCCGGTCTCGTCATTTATTATCTTGACTGACTGGACTTCTCCCGCTTCCCGGAACATTTCGCGCAACTCATCCTCATTGACCGAGTAGGAGAGGTTTCCAACATAAAGCTTTTTAGATGACATCTGATCTTTCCTTTCCGTGCATCCGTTAAAACTGATTTCCTTTTTTTAAACGCCCTTTGAGCCGCTTTTTGCATGCCCGTCAGACCGGCTTGCGGAGTTGTACTGGATAGTTATCTCGTAGGAGATAGAGGAATGGATAGAGGCATCGGAACCATCCTTACCGCTGCAGGCGGCGCTGCCCTTCGCCGATTTCCCGCCTTTTCTGATAAGCTCCATAATATCGGGGCCAAGATCGAAACCAAGTGCGCAGTCCTTTATGGGGCATTGCAGATGGAAACAGGCGCTGCTGTTCGGGAATACATTGATAGTGCGAACCATGAGAACGGAACCCTTCCGGTCATAATAATATGTGGCCAGAATGGTTATTTTCGAGATCTGGGGAAATTTTTCCGAGAGCAAACCCGCATCGAGCCGCTCTTTGGCGAGTTCAATCGCCCTGATACTTCTGGAAGAGTGTCTTCTCGCCAATTCTCCCCTTTTCAGGTTCAGGAGCCGGCCCGGGAAAAATAAAGAAAACTTTTTTTATTTTACCGGGCGTACTCTCATGTACCAGGCCTCAAAACGCCCAGGCCCTTTTTTCCCACGGGCAAGATGGCGATTTTATGCCGCCCCTTCCATGGCCTTCAAAAAAGCGGCCAGCATGCGCGGACCGCTTTCACCCGCTTACAGTTTTACAATATTCGTGGCCTTGGGGCCCTTGTCGCCCTTGGTTACCTCGAAGCTCACTGAATCGCCTTCAGCAAGTGTTTTGAAACCGCTATTCTGAATTTCGGAATAATGGGCGAATACATCGGTGCCGTCTTCAGCTGTGATGAAGCCGTACCCTTTGGACTCGTTGAACCATTTCACAGTCCCTTTTGTCATGTTGAGTGCCTCCTTTCGGTAGTTTCTGGAAGTTTCTAGGAGGCTGCCATAGAAGAAAATATAACATTTGCTCCGCTAACTTCAATGACCACTATGACATATTAATGATAAATAGTCAAGGAAGTAAGGGGCATCTGGCCTGCGCATAACCTTCAATGCGGCATTCACCCGCCGGAAATCCGGGTTTATCAAAGCATAGAGATAAGGCAAAGCGTCAGGTCAAAGCTTGCGGAACAGGGCACAAGATTATTATGACTTCAGTGGTGAATCGCGGGGCTTTCAGTAAACGCGCCTTTTTAATTTAAAAGAGTTGCCAGCAGTCACACCTATCATGGTCCCGATGATACTGCCGGCAACGAAATCCGAAAACCAGTGGGCGGTTATTGAAACGCCCACACCTATATACAGAGCATAGAACAGAGCTATAAAGCGCGCCATTTTGCTGTCAGGATATAAAACCCATGCAGCCGTCGCCATGGAGAATGCGATGGTAGTGTGCGAAGACGGCCAGCCGGCGAGAACCCCTCCCCTTAAAAATCCAAAATGGAAGTTTCTGCTTTTGTCGATCAGTGTTAATGTGGCATTCGGGCTTGGCCTCCCGGTTATCGCTTTGTAAAGAGACGAAATTAAAAAACCGGTTATGGCCGCCTGTGCCGTTGAAAAAGCAACGCAGATCATGCGCTGGTTCCTGCGAACGTAGCCTGCTATAAACCATCCGATCGGAAACACAATAGGCACCAGCCATCCCAGGATGACCGCCGACACCAAAAATTTTGGGAATGGCCTCGTTGCCTTAAAATACATCCAATCAATACCGGAGCGGACAATGAAAAATGTTATGCTGATCGCAAGGATATGCCCAAAGAGTTTTGTGCCCCAAAAGGACCGGATAATATTTCGCGGCAGCATATGGAAAAAATATCGAACCAAGAAATATCCCCTATTGGTCCAGGATGGAAAACAAAAAACCCGTTAATCAAGCCGTCAATGACACGGACACCCGCTGCGCAGATTCCAGTATGCCTCATTGGAAGCCCGGTGTCCAGCCAAAAGCCATGTGTCAAAAAAAATGAACTTCGGCCAGACAGACGGCTGCGCCCAGGGACCGTCTCCCGGGAAAAAACCCAAAAAAATCAAAAAACGGTTTCTGGTTTTTATACTCATCACCTTGGCAGGTTCTCCGCAATAAATTTCAGCGGCAGCACCTTGTCCGCCGCGCCAAGTTTTATGGCCTCCCTTGGCATGCCGAACACAACCGATGAGCCTTCATCCTGGGCAATTGTAAAGGCCCCAGCTTCCTTCATCTCAAGAAGCCCTTTTGCCCCGTCATCCCCCATTCCGGTCATGATAACGCCTATGGCATTATTTCCGGCATATCGTGCCGCTGAACGGAACAGGACGTCCACCGAAGGCCTGTGCCGGCAAACCAGGGGACCGTTTCTGATCTCCACGTAATAGCGCGCCCCGCTCCTTTTAAGCAGCATGTGCTTTCCACCCGGAGCAATAAGCGCCCTCCCCCTTAATATGGGGGCCCCGTCTTCAGCCTCCTTTACCTCTATGGCGCAAAGTCCGTTCAACCGCCTGGCGAAGGCCGCCGTGAAGTGCTCCGGCATGTGCTGGACTATCGCCATTCCCGGGCAGTCCACGGGCATCGCCTCAAGAAGAACCCTGAGGGCCTCCGTGCCGCCGGTTGAGGCTCCGACCGCCACCACCTTCTCCGTGGTCTTTACCATGGAAAAGCTTTCCGGCTTGCTCAACATGGCATCGGCCGTCAGTTTGGGGACGGGCCTGCAGGGGTTTTTTCCCTTTCCATGGTGTTTCATATTGGCCATCGAAGCCGCTTTTATGGCATCTATGAGATGGACCTTCGATTCCTCGAAAAATTTTTTCGTACCCAGCTGAGGTTTGTGTATGATCTCAACCGCTCCGTTTTCAATGGCTTTCATGGCCGTTTCGGAACCTTCCGCGGTAAGGCTGGAACATATGACAACCGGTATGGGGTGCTGGCTCATGATCTTCTGAAGGAACGTAACCCCGTCCATTCGCGGCATCTCGACATCCAAAGTAATGACATCAGGCATTTCATTCCTCATTTTATTTGCGGCAATGAAGGGGTCGGCCGCAGTTCCAATTACTTCTATTTCCTGGTCCGAGGACAATATCCCGCTCATCGTCTGCCTTACTACGGCCGAGTCATCCACTATCAGGACTTTGATCTTTTTTTTAGTTTCGCGCATTCAGGCGATCCTTCTGTAAACGGAGGGGGCGACCTTGACGAGCGGCAGACCAGGGCCATGGATCGCCTCCGCGTGCCCCATGAATAGAAATCCCCCCGGAGATAGTTTGCCGCAGATGCGTCTCATGAGTTTTTCCTGGACATATCTGTCAAAATAGATGACCACATTCCTGCAAAAAATAATGTCCGCCTGATCAGGAAAAATCCTTTCGAAATCATCTTGGGCGAGATTAAAAGAAAAGAAGCTGACCCTTACTCTCACTTCGGGCGCGATCCTGAAAAGCCCCTTTGTCCGGTCCTTGCTCCTTAAGAGGTATTTTTTCCTCAAATGGATGGGGATCGGGGCGATCTGCTGCTCAGCGTATATGGCGCGTCTGGCGGAACGCAGGACCCCGGCGGATATATCACTTGCCAATACGATGAAATCCAGATTGCCGGAGGCCAGCTTCTTCCCGTACTCACATAAAGCCATTGCAATGGTATAGGGTTCCTCTCCGGTGGAGCAGGCCGCGCTCCATACCTGGATCCGGGCTTTTCCCGGCATTGCCAGCAGTTCGGGCAGAGCGGCGCCGGAGAGAAAATCAAAATGATCGGGTTCCCGGAAAAAATCGGTCTTGTGAGTGGTAACTGCGTCTATCATAAGGTGAAGCTCAGTTTTAATACCTTCATCGCTGAACAGAAATTCACAATACCGGCCGAAATCCCCAAGACCTAATTGCTTCAGCCTTTTTTGCAGGCGGGACTCGAAAAGTGTCTTTTTCCCTTCCGTTACCTTTATTCCGGTGCGGGCGCGGACAAACTCGCCAAGTCTCCTGAAATCCGCGGCTGAAAGCGAGGGCAACCTGAGGCCCCCGCTTTTTGGACCACCCATATTTTTTGTCTTTTGGACCTCAGGATTGCCCTGTTTCCATATCGCCAGACGCCGTGCCTGAGCTCATTTCCGTAAGCTCTCTTTCGGAGAACACCTGGTCAATATCCAGTATGATGATGAAGAGCTTCTCATCGCGCTTCCCCATCCCTTTTATGAAGTCCACCTTTAGGCCGGCGCCTATCCTTGGGGCAGGCTCGATACTTTCAGGCTCAAGCTCCATGACTTCCTGCACGGAGTCCGCCATGGCTCCGATAAGGGCGCTCTCCTGACCGATTTTTATCTCCACAATGATTATGCAGGTGTTGATGGTCTTTTCGGTCCGGGGCATGCCGAATTTAAGCCTCATGTCCACTACCGGCACCACGCTGCCCCGGAGGTTGATGACGCCGCACATGAAATCAGGCGTCCGGGGCACCCGCGTTACGGATGTGTAGTCAAGCACCTCGCGCACCTGCGTGATATCAAAGGCAAAGACCCCTTCTCCAAGCCTGAACGTCAGATATTGTGATATATGCGTTATGGTCTTCAATGGTATTTTATTGGTCTCCGCAATGCTCATTTTTACCTCCCTGTATTACTGGTACCTTTCAAATTCACCGTCATCGGCATCAACGTTCCCATTGCCATTGCCGTTTCCATTGCCGCCCATGTCAAGTGCAACACCCGCGGGCTTCAAAACGTTCCGCGCAGGCTGGCCGTGGCCAGGATGACAGGGAATTATGCTGGAAGCATCGGGAATTTTCGCACCCGCCTTCGCAATGTACGCCACTCCTGCCTTCCTGTGTGTGTTTATTTTATGGACCTGCCCATGTTCTGAACCTATCCTGAAGAAAGACATCGTGCTTTGCAGGTGCTCCGCCTGGGATGAAAGCTCCTCGGCGGTGGAGGCCATTTCCTCCGATGCCCCAGCGTTTTGCTGGATTACCTGGTCCAGCTGCTGGATGGCCTGGTTTACCTGCTGGGCGCCCGTGTTCTGCTCCTTGCTGGCCGCGCTTATCTCCAGCACCAGCTCAGCCGTCTTCTGGATGTCCGGGACCAG
>JAKAGP010000094.1 GCA_021825785.1 Nitrospirota bacterium | reverse complement strand
AGGCAAATCAAACGGCCGCACTTCGCAGCCTCTCTGCGTAAGGTGGGCGGGGCAAGACGGGGCATCTGCCTGTTCCTTCCGATCAGCGCGCGGTTCCGGACGTAAACAGACAGCTCTTTTTAAGTAGCCGTCAGGGCGAATATCAAGCCATTGTTAAGATGCGGCCCGCCGTGATCCGTCCGCTCTTCGCTTTTCTCCAGAAACAGGCAGATGCCAGCCCCGCAAATCTGAAGCACTCGCAAGAATGATGCGAGCAATGCTCTCAGCCGCTTTCCGCCACGGCCCGTATTACCAAACGGGACGCTTGCCGGAAATTCGACAGTGCATCAGTTTGTTTGGTTATGCAAGCCGGCAGAGGGCGGATTGAGCGACATGGCTTTTTTTCGTTTTTTCACGCGGATGCCGGCGAAGTGTAGCGGCCGCATCTCCGGCTGTCTGAGCCTTCGGGGAGGCTACCCCGAAGGCGAGTTTCGGAGATGCAGCGGAGCGAGGCCATGCAGCGGCAGAAAAAAAGCCGGGAAAAGCGAAATCGCCATCGTCCGGCAAACCAAACTGGACGTTTGGGAAATTCGGTATGTATCCCATAGAAACAAAGGCCCGGCGCGATCTGGGAAGTTGTATCTTTACGTTACATATGGCATGACGTCCAAACGGCCGGAAAACTGCCGCCATCACGCGTCTGCCATCTTCGATAATGCCATTTTTCATATGTGCCGGGCCGTTTTGCGGCCTGCCGCGGCGCCGTCCTTTCTCTTAATGGCACATGGTTTGCTTGTTCATGTTCAGGTGACGTTTAAGCTTTCGGGCAAAAATCGCTCAATAAAAAAATAAAAATTGTCATTCAAGGAGAAATCGTGATGTCCGTCAAGAGCATTTCAAGCCGTCCCCTGCCCGCCCTGGCACTGGCCGCCATTTTATTGATGTGCATCGTTTCATGCGCAAGCCAGATACGCCCGGATCAGGTGCTTATGAAAAATCCAGGCAACGAGAATCCCCTGGTGGAGAAATACAACATGAAGATCGCCGCGGGCGGGCTGCGGAACCCGGCCGGCCCGGGCCTGTCAAAGGATTACAGGATCGGCCCGGAGGACCTGCTTGATGTAAGCGTATTTGAGGTGAAGGAGATGACGAGCGAGGTGAGGGTAAACGGCAACGGCTACATCCGCCTGCCCCTGGCCGGGCAGATCAAGGCGGGCGGGCTCACGTCCACGCAGCTTGAAAACCTCATCGCAAAGAGGCTTGACCGCTATCTGCAGGAGCCGACCGTGAGCGTATTCATCAAGGAATACAGAAGCCAGCCGATCTCGGTGCTTGGCGCCGTAAAGAGCCCGAAGATCTATTATGTCACGGGGCAGATGTGCCTTCTGGACGTGCTTTCGATGGCGGGCGGCCTCACCGCGGACGCCGGCAACGTCTGCATAGTGCAGAACGCGACCGGCAAAGCCCCCCGGAAACAGACTGTAGTGAACCTGGAGCAGCTCCTCTCGAAAGGACATACGGAGCTTAATATCCCGATACACTCGGGGGACATCGTGAATGTGCCCACGGGGGGAGTGTTTTTCGTCGACGGCGCAGTCAGCGCCCCGGGCTCGTTTCCACTGAAAGGCGAGACCACGGTCACCCAGGCCATATCCATGGCCAAGGGGTTGTCATTCGAGGCGGTCAAGTCGGACATCAAGATATACCGGGACGCCGGGGCCGGCAGGAAGGTCATAGCGGTCAATTACGACTCCATCCTGGCGGGCAAAAGCAAAGACATAAGGCTCAGGGACAAGGACATAGTCATAGTGCCAAAAAGCGGTTTCAAATCCTTCGTCAAAGGCATCACAACCTACATCGGACTGGGCCCTTTCGGGCTCGGCAGATCGGGTCTCTAATCCAATCCGGAGCGGCGAAATGGACATTTCAAACGAAGACCAGGACAAGCGATTCGAGATGCAGCGCTACGAGTTAAAACCGTATGAGCCATCGGCGCTGTCAACGCAACAGATAAGATTCGAGGACTTCACCCCTCCGGAGGAGGCCCACCTCAGGGATTACCTTGGCGTGATACTGCGCAGGAAATGGGCCGTCATCCTCTTTTTTGTCTCGGTCGTAGCCGCTGTCACAATCTCCAGTTTCGTGATGAGGCCCCTTTACAAGGCCACCGCCGTCATCCGGATAGACAAGGAGACCCCGAACGTCTACACGTTCAAGGACGTCCAGGGGACCGCTCTGCCGGACGCCGAATACTATGAGACGCAGTACAAGATGCTCAAGAGCCGCGCCCTTGCCAGGATGACCATTGACCGCATGGGGCTTTACAACAACCCCCTCTTCAATCCCTCGCATGGCGGAGGCTCGCTCCTTGCGTCAATCAGGGGCTCCCTGGCGGGGCTCATCCCCTTTCTGGGGCGGGGAAACGGCGCCCCCGCCCAGGCGCCCGCCGCGCGGCCAAACGACGGTGAATACCGGTCCCTGGTGGACAAATTCATCGGGATGCTCGATATCCTGCCAGTAAAAAAATCCCAGCTCGTGGACGTCTCCTTTATCTCCCCAAGCCCGGAGCTCGCCAGGCTTGCGGCAAATGCTGTCGCCCACACCTACATAGACTTCAACATCGACAGGAGGCTTGATGCCTCCAGGGAGGCCAAGCACGTGCTTGAAAAGCAGATAAACGTCCTGAAGGCCAAGGTGGAGAACTCGGAGGCGGCGCTTAACGACTACGCCCAGAAAAACCAGATGCTCATCGTCGACGACAAGGACGACAAGCAAAACATCCTGGTCCAGAAACTCACGGACATATCCGGTGCGCTCAGCGCCTCGATAACGAACCGGATAAAGGCCGAGGCCCTGGACAATGAACTGAGGAGGACCGGCGATGAAAACCCGGTCATCATGAATGACCCGCTGATCCAGGAGCTGAAAAAGAATTACGCCTCGCTTGAGTCCGAATACTACAACCTGCTCAGGATTTACAAGCCGGACTTCCCGAGGATGCAGCGCATCAAAAGCCAGATGGACGCGATCTCACGCAGGATCGGCAGGGAAAGGAAAAACGTCATCAGGTCCATGGATTCGCAGTACAAGACCGACCTCACCAGGGAGAAATACCTGAGCATGGAGTACGAAAGGCAGAAACAGGGCATTCTGGACTACCAGAGGAAAAACACCCAGTACCAGATACTGAAAAGGGACGTGGATGCAAACAGGGACCTCTACAACAGCCTGCTGCAGAGACTCAAGGAGGTGAGCGGTTCGGCCACCCGGACGACAACCAACATACAGGTGCTGGACGAGGCCGAGTTGCCGGAGACCCCCTATAAACCCAACAAACCCATGAACATCCTGCTTGCGGTTGTCTTCGGCCTCGGGGGCGGCGTGGGGCTTGCCTTCTTCATGGAATATTTCGACAACACCTTCAAGAACACGCATGAAATAGAAAAATCCACGAACCTGCCCACCCTGGGGATGATACCCATGCAAAAGCTGCCGGACGCAACCAGGCGGCCGTTCATCGCCTATTCCAGGAGCAGAAGCCCCGTGGCCGAGGCCTTCCGCTCCATAGGCACATTCATACTGCTGTCGTCTTCGTCGAAACCGCCCAAGACCATCCTCGTGACAAGCCCGGGCGAAAAAGAGGGCAAGACGACCATCTGCATCAACACCGCCATGGCCCTGGCGGAGACGATGGGCAACGGCATCATAATAGACGCCGACCTGCGGAAGCCGAAGCTCCACCACTCCTTCGACATTGAAAACACCGTGGGGCTTTCAACATTCCTCTCAGGCAACATCGAGTTCGAGGAAGGGCTCATCAGGAAGACCAATATAAACGGGCTGAGCATAATCACTTCCGGGCCGCTCGCGCCAAACCCCTCGGAGCTGATCGTCTCCAGGCGGATGAAAGACCTGCTGGAGGCGCTCTATACGATATACGATTTCGTGATCATCGACTCGGCCCCAATCATGGGCATGCCCGACAGCCTCTACCTGAGCAGCATAGTGGACGGCTCGGTCATGGTCATAAAGGCCGGGCAGACCACCAGGCAAATCCTCTCCGAGACAAAGAAGATATACAGAAACATCAACGCGAAAATACTGGGTGTCGTGCTCAACGGCATAAAGGAAAGCGACCTCAGGTACAACTACTATTCCACTTATTACTCATCCTATTTCAAAGAAGGATAAACGGGGATGGACGAAAAAAGTCCAGCCGGCGGGGCCAGGTTCAAGGCCGCCGCACGGCTCATCCGCGGGATTTCAATTTCCCGCGGGCCGGAACCGGACGGGGTTTATGAAAACGGCGTTTATTCATACGGGATTATCGCCGGGGCCTTGAAAGACCAGGCGCTCGCAAGGACGATATCCGAGGCCGCCGGAATCCCGCACGAAAAAGTCCTGCCGGCCGCGCAAAGGATAATCGAGCTTCTGCTCTGGAACAGGCAGGACAACCCCTTTACCTCGCTCGGCCTCTCCCCCTTCGCCACGATCGAGGAGATTCACAGCAGGTGGCAAAGCCTTATTGCAATCTACCACCCGGACAGGCACGGGGGCGACCCCCGAAGCGAGGAGATAGCCAAGAAGCTGAACGAGGCCTACAGGAGGGCCTGCCAGATAAAATCCAGCCCGCGCAAGGCCCGGCACGCCATAATCCCCGCCGCCACGGCCACCCGGGACCGGCCGGAAAGCTCCGCGGGCGGGTCAAAAACAAAAATCCGGGAGAAACTTGTCACGCGGGCAATCGCCCTCGCCGCCGCCGCGCTGCTTCTTCTTTTTTCCCTTCTCCTGCTGATCGGCGGGCGCGGCAAGGCTCCATCTTTGACCCTTGGAGAAAAACAAGTTTTGCGCGCGCGGCAAGGCGTCCTGAACCCCGGCCCCTAAAGACCCTCCCCGCATGTTCCCGGCAGGCGGCAGCTCAATGTGTTAAAAGCAAGGAGTATGCGGCGCTCCATCCGCAGCCTTTCCTCCGGAATCGGCGCGGGGCACAATTGCTCCGCCATGGAAATGGCCTGGGCCCGGTCAGGGATAACGGAAAGATCCTCGGAGACGAGTTCGCCTGTTTCAGTCTTCAGGACCCTGGAATAATCGGAGCTTGTGACGACGGAGATGGGGATGCCCCCCAATACGCGGCTGAAGGCAAGTATATGCCTCTCGATCGATTCCAGTGCGGACAGCGCGCACTTTATGGCCACAATTCTCCTGCCGCCGGCTTTGATGATAAAGTCCACGGAACATTGCTCATTTTGACCGGTGGTGGGCGAAAACACCTCGAAAGGGACGTCGACCTCTATCTCCTGCTCCTGATAACCCTTCCGCGTTGTCAAAAACTCATAGACGTTTTCACGGATGAACCCCGTCATCATGACGTTCTTGCGCTCCTCATCCCGGAGCTTGTCAAGTATCATTTTCTCGCGCTCTTCCATGTGAAAATTATACAATCCCCGGTATTTTTATTCCAATCATACTCTGAGGGGGTAATGTCTCAGTTTGATTTGCCGGTCAATGGCGCTTTTCGCTTTTTTGGGCTTCTTTTCTGCCGCTGCATGGCCTCGCTCCGCTGCATCTCCGAAACTCGCCTTCGGGGACTGGCCCCTGGGGGCTGGCCCCCTTCGGCTCAGACAGCCGGAGATGCTGCCGCTACGCTTCGCCGGCATCGGCGCGAAAAAACGAAAATAAGCCATGCCGCTCAATGCGCCATCGCCCGCCGACTGGCAGTTGCCGCAAATTTGCAACCAGCGGGCCGGCCCGTAAAAATCCCGAAATCCTTGAAAATTTAAGGAAAAAAATATTATTCTAAAACCATACTCCCATGAGCAAACTGGAAAAATTAAGAAAAGGCATCGACAGGATAGACCAGGAAATCCTCAAGCTGCTCAATGAGAGGGCCTCAGCCGCCATAGAGATAGGGAAGGAAAAAAGGGGGCAAAACGCCGCCTGCTACTCCCCGGAGCGTGAAAAAGAGGTGCTTGAGAACGTTGCCCGGCTGAACCAGGGGCCGCTTTCCACCGAAGCGCTGAAGGGCCTTTACCGGGAGATCATGTCCGCGTCACGCTCTCTGGAAGGGCCCCTCAAGGTGGCGTATTTCGGGCCGTTGGCCACATTCACTCACATGGCCGCCATAAGACATTTCGGCTCCTCGGCCGATTTCATACCCGCGGACAGCATCAAAAACGTCTTCGAAGAGGTCGACTCCGGCAGGACCGGCTTCGGGGTGGTGCCCATAGAAAATTCAAACGAGGGGGTCGTGAATTACACGCTCGATGTGTTCGTGGATTCAGACCTTAAAATCGCGGGCGAAATAATGCTGGAGATCTCCCAAAACCTGCTGTCCAAAAGCGGAGAGCCGGGAAAGGTGAAGCGCATCTACTCCTTTCTGCCGGCCACCGCGCAGTGCAAAGGGTGGCTTGAGAAGAACATGCCCGCCGTCCAGGTGATAGAGGCTTCGAGCACCGCCAAGGCCGCCGAGATCGCCTCCAGGGACGATGAGGCCGCGGCAATCGCAAGCGAGGCGGCCGCAAAACTCTACAACCTGAAATTCGTCGCCAGGGACATCCAGGACGGCAAGCATAATTTCACGCGTTTCCTCGTCATAAGCAGGGATCATCCGAAGAGGACCGGCAGGGACAAGACCTCCATCATGTTCTCGATAAAGGACCGGCCCGGGGCGCTCTTCGACATACTCTCCCCTCTCAGAAAGGCAGGCATAAATCTCACGAAGATAGAGTCCCGTCCGTCGAAGCGAAAGGCGTGGGAATATATATTTTTCACGGATATGCAGGGACATATAGAAGACAAGCCGCTGAAGAAGGCCATAGAGAGAATAAAGCGGGACTGCCTGTACCTGAAGATACTGGGCTCCTACCCGATGGTGGACGATGATAAAGGCGCCTGAGCACGTACTGAAGGTCAATGCCTATGTTCCTGGCAAGCCGGTGGAAGAACTGGAGAGGGAGCTTGGCGTCAGAAACCCGGTGAAGCTCGCC
>JAKAGP010000093.1 GCA_021825785.1 Nitrospirota bacterium | reverse complement strand
AGCCTGTCCAGGTGAACGGTGTGCCCTGCATGACGAGCATGCAGATACTCTGGAAGGAACTCTCCTCTCATACGATGGAGGAGTATGAAAAAGAGGCCGGCATCTCCAGAAAAGTTCTGGTGGCCCTCGCCAAGGAATTCACCTCTCATGGCAAAAAGGCGGTAGCGGATCTGTACAGGGGCCCGGTCAAGCACACGAACGGTTACTACAATGCGCGGGCGATCCTCATGCTGAACGTGCTCGTAGGCAATGTGGACTGGCAGGGTGGATATATCGCGGGCGGCGGTGCGGCCAATGCCATGGGCGGAAGATACAACATGGCCAAGTGGCCCGGTTTTGTCCCTCCAAAAGGGGTCAAGATATCAAGGGAAGGCAGCGCTTACGAGAACACCTCCGAGTACAAAAAAAAGGTGGCCTCAGGTGGCAGCCCATTCCCCGCAAAGCGCCCATGGTTCCCCTTCGGAGCAGGCATGTGGCAGGAGGAATGGGCCGGCATGTACTTCCAGTACCCGTATCCCGCGAAGATTTTCTTCATGACGATGGGGAACCCCGCGTGGTCCAACCCGGGGCATGGGGGCGCAAATGACGAATCCCTCGGGTGGATAAGAATGGCAAAAGACCTCAAGAAGGTCCCCTTGTACATAAACTCTGACATCGTGGTCTCTGAGAGCGCGAAATACGCGGACTACATAGTCCCCGATGCCACTTACCTTGAAGGCTGGGGTACGCTGGGCAGCCTTCCAACCTATGCGACATCGCGGATAGGGGTGCGCCAGCCGGTAATCGATCCCATGACGTCCAGGACCGCGGAAGGCAAGCCCGTCTGCATGGAAAATTTCCTGATCGATGTGGCAAGGAAACTGGGCTTGCCCGGCTTCGGCAAAAATGCCTTCCTTGAAGGCGGGGACCTCAACGAACGGGAAGAT
Source organism: Nitrospirota bacterium (assembly GCA_021825785.1). The sequence continues at coordinate 6,083 of JAKAGP010000093.1, read as the reverse complement.
TTCTTCCTGAAACTGGTGGCAAACATAGCATACGACAAGAGTCTGCTGAAAAATGAAAATGACTCGTTTGTTAAGCTGGGTCCGGTACCCGACGCAACCGAGGCGGAGATGTTTACGGTGAAGGAATATATGAAAAAATATCCCAACGCTCTCAGGCCGGAAGACTGGAAAAAAGTCGCCTACGTGATGGCAAGGGGCGGCAGATTCGAAGGCCAGGATGTGGCTTATATGTCTTCAGGCGGCTGGGTGACGCACAGGTGGGGGGCAAAGAAGATAGCCGTCCAGATGTACAACGAGAAAATCTCAAATACGCATAATGCGGTAACGGGCGAAAGGTTTAACGGCACCACGATGCTTGAGCCCATCAGGGACATGAAGGGGAACCTCATCTATAAAAAATATTCAAGAAGCGAATACCCCTTGCTGCTTTCCACCTACAAACTGCCTTTCCATTCCAAATCCAGGACCATCCACGACCCATGGCTTGTGGAGCTTCTGCCCGGCAACTTCATCGACATAAGCGAAGTAGACGCAAAAAAAATGGGCATAAGCGACGGCGACCGTGTAAAGGTTAGTTCCCCGACATACAAAAAGGGAATGACGGCCACGGCCAGGATCAGGCTGGCCTTGCGGCCGGGCGTTATAACCTTCTCCCAGCCGTTTGGCAGATGGGCAGCCGGCAGCGGCGCCTGGTATATAAACGGCAAAAAATATGAAGGAGATCCGGCGCGGAATACAGGGACACATTTGAATCCGCTGATGCTGGTTGATGAGTCCATTGCCGCAGAGGACGGCTGGACCGTCTCACTGACGGATCCCATCGGAGGCTCCATGAATTACTATGATACGCCCGTGAAGGTTGAGAAGGTATAAGTGGGCGTGGACACCCAGGCTTTTGAAGAATTGGGCTTTAACAGAAAACTCACGTATGACGTACTGTCTGAACTGTTTTCCAAAAGGCCGGACGAGGCCCTCCTGAGGAAATTAAACAAGGAGGGCCTGCTGGCCTTTTTGGGGGGGTTCTGCAAATGCGAGGAGACAACCGGCAAGCTTAAGCTTATCGTTGAAAGACTTCTGTCAGACAAAGCCGGGATAAAAAAGCTTTGCGGGGAGTTTGAAGAGATTTTTTTAATTCCAGTCGCGGATACCTATGTCCCTCCGGTTGCCTCTGCCTTCATGGGGGATGATGTGCAATCTGGTTCTTTTGGCACCATCCTGGAAGAATTGACGGCCACTTACCGCGCATACGGAGTGAAATTCATCAACAATAAAGAGGATGTCTTTGTTTTTCACCCGGACCATGTCGCAAGCCTGTTTAACTTCATGTCTTTCCTTATAGAAAGAGAACAATATTATAGGGAACGGGGCGCTTCTGACCTTTTCAACGACGTCGTTTACAGGGAAAAGAGTTTTTTTGAACGCTTTATCCGGAGCTGGATAAACTATTACCTGAGCGAAATGCACGAAAAGGCATCCTCGGATTTTTACAAGCTGGTTGCGGCATTCACCCAGAATTTCATTTCGGGCGAATGCCGCTTTTAAGGGACAATCATTTGTGAGAGGCACTATGGACAAATTGACTCTCAGTAGCATAGCTTTATGAAAAACACAGGAAGTTTGGAAGGAGGAGTACATGTTTGACGGTCTGTTCCAGCCGGTGCATCTGATTCTGTTGCTGGTGATAGCGCTTCTTGTCTTCGGCCCCGGTAAATTGCCGCAGATAGGCTCGGGGCTTGGCAAGAGTATCAGGGATTTCAAGAAGGCCTTGCAAGGGCAGGATGAGATCGAACTTAAACCGAAGCCTGAAAGCAGTAAAAAAAGCGAATAAGAGAAGGGATGAAAATGGACATCGGACCTCTATCTTCGACCGCTTTCGAGGCGCTCTTGCACGAGTCCGTCAGGATTCACGGGCATCTATGTCCCGGGCAGGTGCTGGGCGTAAGGATGGCCATCTATGGCCTTGCCGGGCTGGGATTAACGGACCCGAAGGGCAAGGACAGGAAAAAGCTCCTTTTAATAGTCGAGATTGACCGGTGCGCTACGGACGCGCTGCAGTCGGTCACCGGATGCAGCCTCGGCAAGCGCTCGATGAAGTTCATGTATTATGGCAAGATGGCCGCCACCTTTGCCAATCTTGAGACCGGCAAAGCGCTCAGGGTTGTGGCCAGGGAAGATGCTCGTGCAAAGGCGCGGGATTATTTCCCAGAGATAGAAAACCAATATGTCTGCCAGCTCGAAGCATATAAGATAATGTCCGATGAAGAACTCTTCTATTCCGAGCAGGTTGCCGTGAAAATTTCCGAGGACGAGATGCCTGGCGCCAGACCCGTCCGAGCCCGGTGCGAGCGCTGCGGCGAATGGTTTTACCTCAGGAACGGCCATTGCACTCATCTTTGCAGGTCCTGCAGGAAAGGCTCGTATTACACCAGGCTTTCTTCCTCTGGAGAAGCATCATACGACCAGCCCGGAAAGGAAGCGGGAAACGGCCAGGTTCTGGATGGGTAATAACGGGATGGGAAACTATGTGCGATAATCGAGGTTTGACTGAAAATAAGACAGGTGGGAAGATAATTCCCGTGACGGAGGCTGTAGGAACGATCCTAGCCCATGACATAACAGAGATACGGCCGGGCGAATTCAAGGGCCGGGCCTTCAAAAAAGGTCATATTATCAGGCAGGAGGACGTCTGCCATCTCCAAAGGCTCGGCAAGGAAAATCTTTTCGTCCTTGATATCGCGGACGACGAGATGCACGAGGACGAGGCCGCGCATGCCTTTGCGGCGGCTCTTATGGGAGAAGGTGTGAAAATGGCAGGCGTTCCCAGAGAGGGCAAGATAAACCTTGTCGCAACGCGTGACGGACTTCTAAAAGTGAACAAAGAGGCGCTCCTTGCCTTCAATATGCTGGGAGATGTAATGTGCGCGACCTTGCACAATAACACCCTTGTGAAGAAGGACCGGGTGGTTGCCGGAACGAGGGCTATCCCACTTGTAATCAAAAGAAAGACCGTTTCCGATGCTGTAGCTGCAGCAGCTTCGGCAGGCGCACCGGTAATAGAAGTTAAGAAACTGAGAAAACCACGCGCCGGCGTGGTGATAACCGGCAACGAAGTCTATCATGGAAGGATAAAAGACGCCTTTGCGCCGGTAATAAGAAAAAAAATTGAGGAATTCGGTGGCGAAATCACTAGCCTTTATTACGCGCCGGACGATAAGGCTGTGATTCGTGACAGGCTTGAACAGCTCCTTGCGATGGGGGCTGATCTACTTATAACCACGGGAGGGATGTCGGTCGACCCGGACGATGTTACGAGGTTCGCAATCCGCGAGTTAGGGGATATGAATACATCATACGGCTCCCCGGTGCTGCCCGGGGCCATGTTTCTTATAGCATACCGCGTGGGGCGGAACGGTTCGTCGCAAGAGATACCAGTGCTTGGCATCCCGGCGTGTGGAATGTATCATGGTGTCACTGTGTTTGATATCGTACTGCCACGTGTTCTGGCCGGAGAAAAGATCGGCAGGCGTGAGCTTGCGGAGCTTGGGCATGGTGGGCTATGCCTCCACTGCAAGGAATGCAGGTATCCCGTTTGCCCTTTCGGGAAATAATGGTAACTGAAAGCCCCAAAGATCCGTTTAACAGACAAATAGACTATCTCCGCGTATCCATCACGGACAGATGCAATCTGAAATGCATCTATTGCATCCCTGATGAAGGAATCCGCCATTTCGATGCCGCTGAGATGCTTACGGCCAGCGAAATTGTACGTTTTGTCCGAATTGCCTGCAGGCGCGGTGTATCCAAACTGCGGATCACCGGAGGTGAGCCTCTCCTTCATCCAAACATATTGGACCTGGTTCGTGAGATAAAAAAGGCAGGGATTAAAGAACTGGCGCTTACTACCAACGGAATGGCGCTCGGAGAGATGGCGGGTCCCCTTAAGGCGGCAGGCCTGGATAGGGTGAACGTCAGCATGGACACCCTGAAAAAGGACAGATACAGGCTCATGACCCGGGGTGGAGAGCTTGGCCGCGTATGGGAAGGCATAGAAAAGGCGGAGCGTGCCGGACTTACGCCAGTGAAGATAAACGTAGTGACCATCCGCGGGATGAATGACGACGAGGCGGTCGAGTTCGCAAGGCTCACACTGGAGAGGGACTGGCATGTGAGATTTATAGAACTCATGCCCGTTGGCCGGCGCGGCCGGTGGAGCGCCGAAGCTTGCATAAAAAAAGAAGAGCTTATAAGGAAAATAGACCCTATCGGAAAATTAAACATGCTTGAATTTAAGGGCAAAGGACCTTCGAGGAACTACCGCCTTGAAGGCGCAAATGGCGTAATAGGTTTCATAAGCCCCATAAGCGAGTGCTTCTGCCAGTGGTGCAACCGGCTGCGCCTGACGTCCCGCGGCAGGATAAGGCCCTGCCTATTTTCTGACAAAGAAATAGACATAATGACACCCATGCGCAAGGGCTCATCAGATGAAGAACTGGATGAGCTTTTCCAGCACGCTATTAGCATAAAACCCGCTGGGCACGATCTTAAAGAAAATGATACATCAATTCTGCCTTCCATGTCCGGAATAGGAGGATAACTTCTGTCCCCCTTGGACACAATTTTTGCACAAATCTCTTCGAATGAGATTCTTCGTATTGCTTGCGCCAACCTCTTCTTTGAATAAAGTAATACAATAACCCCTTTATCTGGATGGTGGGGCCTGCAAGGAGCATTCCGGGAATCCCATCGGCTTGCTGAAATTTGTTGTGGATAAGAAAACTCAGTAGATTATCGGCATATATTCACCCAAGGGACTACCTCGATTATAGGAGAAGCTGCTTTGATTGTATCCAGGAAATTAACCCTCCAGGATGTGGCCCAGGCGGTCCACCCGCACCCCACTTTGACGGAAGCGTTTGGGATTTTAGCAATAAATATGCTCGCAAAAATCAGCGAAGCCTTTAAAACAACTCCGATCGGAAGGCACTAGGGAAAGGGATGGTAGGCATACAGACCTGTTACGCTGGAAACAGAAATCCCTGAAATCTGAGTTACGATAGAGACTCACATGGATGCCGTCTCTGACAAGGTACTTTTACAAAAGACATCCCCACCGGATTTTTCCTGCGCCTTTTTCCCCGCTGACATTGAGAGGGATTATCTTGCCGGTCAACTTTTTATGGTCCCCACCTTTTAAAACGCCATTTATTCCGGTGGATCTGATGATGGCCGGATCAAAGGCCGCGGCAAAAACAGCAAAAAAAACACAGTGCTGCGGGAGGTAATGTGGTTAAGATAATGTTTTTGTGCACCGGCAACACATGCCGGAGCCAGATGGCCGAAGGTTTTGCAAAAGCGCTGGGCCAGGGACTCATTGAAGTTCATAGCGCGGGAGTGAACCCCGCGGGGCATATCCACCCGAAGGCAATAGCTGCTATGAATGAGGCAGGCATAGACATTTCCAGTCAGGAATCCAAGGGCATAGACCCGGAGCTTCTTTTGACGATGGACATGGTAATAACGCTCTGCGGCAACGCGGAGTCAACTTGTCCGGCGACTCCGCCCCGGATAAAAAAGGCCCACTGGCCAATAGAGGACCCCGTTTCAGCATTGGGAACGGAAGAAGAAATGATGAACGAGTTCAGGAAGGCGAGAGACGAAATCAAAACGCATATGGAAAACCTGATAAAGGAGCTTCGTGCTGGCGGAGGTATCTAAAAGACTGTCCTTCCTGGACAGGTTTTTGACCCTGTGGATATTTCTTGCCATGGCGGTCGGGGTGGGAGCCGGGTATGCGTATGTCTTCATAACGGTGCTTCCGCCATGGCTGGGGCTGAAGGGCGCGGTCGTAACTATCACGATAGGCCAGATAGCAAAGAGCGTTTTCGTCTACCTGGGCGTCCCGTTTCTGGCGGGCATGATAACCAGGTTCAGCCTGATAAGGATCAAGAGCCCCGAGTGGTACAGGCGGGAGTTCATACCCAGGATAAGCCCCGTCACCCTCATTTTCCTGCTTTTTACCATAGTCGTAATGTTTTCACTTAAAGGGAATTACATCGTCCGGCTCCCGTTTGACGTCGTGCGAG
>JAKAGP010000092.1 GCA_021825785.1 Nitrospirota bacterium | reverse complement strand
AAGCTCATAGGCGGCTTTGAGGACATAATCAGGATAATCACGATAGCGCCGGAGCTTCCGGGGGCGCTGAAACTGATCGAAAGGTGCGCGGAGCTGGACATCAGGGTGAACATGGGCCATTCGGACGCCACACTGAAAGAGGCCGTAGAAGGCAAGAGGGCGGGCGCCGCCGGCGTCACCCATCTGTTTAACGCCATGAGGCCGTTTCATCACAGGGAGCCTGGGCTGGCCGGGTTTGCCCTGCTGGATGACGATATCTACGTGGAGGTCATCGCCGACGGCGTGCACCTGAGCCCGGACACCCTGGCCCTTGTCTTCAAAGTAAAAAGGCCCGAGAGGATCATACTTGTGTCCGACGCCGTCAAAGGTGGGAAAGGCGGAAAACCGGTATATAAAAGCAAATCGGTCCTTGCCGGCGGGGGGATGGCCATCTCGGAATGCGCGGCGATGCTTAAAAGGAAGTTAGGCGTGGGGGACCGGCTTTTGAAGCTCTGGGGCAGGGAAAACGCTCTGCGCTACATGGGCCAAGCTCTTTAATTTTTACTTTTTATTTTTTGTTTTTACTTTTGTGATTTGAATTCCTCGAACTCCCGGCGCAGTTCTTCCAGTTCCGTCCTTATACGCGCGATCCCGGCCTCCAGTTTCAAGACTTGCTCTGCTGTCACGGTCTTTTTTATATCTTCCATAAGTCCGGATGAAGCAAGGTGGCTTCCCTGCCCGGCGGACTCTTCAGGTTTTTCCGTTTTTATTGCGCCTGATAAAAGGTGCGCGCACCTCGATTCCTTTCTGCCTGCCTCTCTTTCCAGCCTCCTTCAGCGGCGATCTTCATCCCCATATTGTGGGCCATCACTGTAACCCCGTTGATAACGGCCCTATCGTAAGTGTCTGTCTCCGAATTTTCCACCAGGGAGCAATTTTATAAAACCCATGGTTGCAAGTCAACAGGAAAATAAATCAAGGAAAACATGCATTTTTTAAACTAATCTTTTAAAAAAATCTCCTGCTTTTTGAAATGACCAAACGCCGGTTGCGGAATGTGCACGATGCCTTTAGTTCCTTAAAACTTGCGATATCCGGTAATTTTTGCAGTAGTTAAAAAATTAAAAATTTCTGCCTTGTTCTTAACGGTTTTTTTTGCCCGTCAAACCAGAGCGCGCTTATCAATATGAACACGGCGCTACCCAATGCCACGTTCAGCGGATAGGACCAGAGGCTCCCTGGCGGGATTATCACGGGCAGCAGGGCAATGGCCGCGGCAGGCGGAAAATGAAGCTGCAAAAGCTCGCATATGATGAAAACCGACAAAACGGACACGCCTGCCGGCACCCAGAGGGGCCAGTGCATCACTACATGCATCAAATAAACGCAAACCGCCCCGGAGAAGGCCGCCAGGGAAAGCAACATGAATATCCCGCGCAGTTTTGTCCTCAAGGGGCCATCCGGTTTTGAGATCTCCACAAATGAGACTATCAGGGGCGGGGCTATGACGAATATCCAGTGGAATCCCAGGGCAACGGCGGAGACGGCCATAAGGGCGGCAAGAAGCTTGCTCCAATGTGCGAGGCCTGGAGCCGCCTCCCTTTCCCCGGCATTCCCCTCATTGGGCCAGGTTTTACTTTCAGTGCTCATGGCATCCCACTTACCGGGCGGGACCGCGCGGTCTTTATTTCCCCTCCGCCTGGACCGGTCCGCCAAATGGCGCCCCGCCGCGATTATGCCGGTGAACACGCATACGCAAAGGAGATAATACCAGCTATCGCACTTAAGCAGAAGCGGCAGGATGGCGGCGGAGATGGAGGGCATCACGGACGAGCGCAGCAGGGCCAGCTGCAAGGCTACAAGCATAAAGGCTGCCGCCACCATGAAAAAAGGGGAATAGGGGAAAAACCGCATCATTAAAACACCGGTCAGAGCCGCCAGCGTGGGGGACAGCCAAAGGTTCAGCTTCACGCCCTTCCATGGCGTTTCCTCCATGACCCACGCCCCGAAAGCCAGGGCTGCGACCTCTGGGAATATCATCTCTTTCCGGAGGGTATATCCGGCAACGGCCACCATTCCGGTAACCAGCAGGATCGCCAGAAAATGCGAACGCTTGTCCATTTTTTATAATATCAAAAGAGCCCTTTTTCTTTTTCCCTTACCGGCATGCAACCCCGCGCCATTGATAGATGGCACGCCATGATATAATGTCATCCAGTAAAAACAAACCCTTGAAGAAAGGCAAGAATTGCCATATGGAGATGATGAAAGATATCCACTATATCCACTGGCTTGGGCACGACAGCTTCAGGATAGACGCCGGGGGCGTTGTCATCTATACCGACCCGTTCAGGATCAAAAAAAGCAAAGAGGCCCCGAAAGCGGACCTTGTGCTCATCACCCATGAGCACTACGACCATTGCAGCCCCGAGGACGTCGAGGAGATATCGGATGAAGAGACGGTGATACTGGCCCCTCCGGATTGCCTTGGAAAATTTTCCAGGGGGAAGGCCTCCGGCGTGAGGCCCGGAGACAGTATTTCCGCGGCCGGCGTGGAAGTGGAGGTGGTCCCTGCCTATAATATCGGCAAAAAATTCCATCCGAAAGAAAACCAATGGGTGGGCTACATATTCCAGGCCGGGGGGAAAAGGATATACATCGCCGGGGACACAGACTACATACCGGAGATGAAAGGCATCAGGGCGGACATCGCTCTTCTGCCTGTTTCCGGCACATACGTGATGACTGCGGAAGAGGCGGCACAGGCTGCCCTTGACATAAAACCCGCAGTCGCTGTCCCGATGCATTACGGCACGGTAGTGGGTGACAGGGAAGACGCCTTCCGGTTCGAAAAACTCCTTGAAGGCAAGATAAAGACTGCCATCCTGGAACAGGAGGGGTAGTTTCTTTGCCGCACAGGATATTTAAGCTTCTCAAGGATTCCGATGGCAAGGCGGTCCCGGGCCCCGAATTTTCGAGGGCCTTGGGCATAACCAGGGCGGCCGTATGGAAAAAGATAAGGCTCCTTCGTGCCGAGGGTTTCCAGATAGAGGCCTCAAGAGAAGGCTACAGGCTCTCCGGAGGACCGGAACTGTGCAATAGACAGCTAGGCTATCACATGCCTGGCATAAAGATAGTGTTCAAGGAAAATATGCCCTCCACAAACGACCTGGCGCTTCTCATGGCCATGGATAAAGCGGCCCCGCCGCTGAGGGAAAAACTGCTTTCAGCCCTTGTGGTGGCTGGTTCCCAGACCGCAGGAAAGGGCAGACTTGGGAGGGCCTGGCTGTCTCCTCCGGGGGTAAATGTTTATATGAGCGCCGCAATGAGGCCCGGCCTTCCGCCAAGGAAGGCGCCTCTTCTGGCCCTTGCCGCGGGCCTGGCCTCGGTCCTTGCAATAAAGGGGCAGACCGGCCTGGACGTCAGGCTCAAATGGCCAAATGACATTATCGTCAGGGAAGGGAAAAATAAAAAACCTGGGGCGGCATCCGGGATAAAAAAACTGGGCGGCATCCTGGTTGAGCTGCGCTCCGATCCGGACAGGGTGCTTTTTGCCGCGGTGGGCATAGGCATAAACGCAAACATGAAAAAGGCTGATATCCCCAGGGAGTTAAGGGCGAGAGCAACCTCGATATTCGCCGAAACCGGGAAGCCGGTGGACAGGGCCGCCCTCATAGCCTCCGTGTACAGGGAGCTTGACTATTGGGGGGGCATGCTCAATAAGGGAGTAGAGGCCGGTACGGAACAAAGGCCCGTGGAGAGCAAGCTGCTGGGCGCCTATAGAAATCTCTGCGACACCATAGGCAGGCAGATCAGCGTGCATTCGGAGGGGAAGCCGTTCACGGGGACCGCGACGGGAATCGATGATGACGGCAGACTTATTCTCAGGACCGCAGGCAGCACGCTCCGCTTTTCAACGGGAGACGTCAGTTCGGTCAGGGACGACGGCGGATCGGTCAGGGGCGGGGGCAGCCTGTGAGGGGCGCTGATTAAAAATTAAATGAAGATCGCATATTTTGACTGCTCATATGGAATAAGCGGGGACATGCTCATAGGGGCGCTGCTTTCTGTGGGCGCGCCCCTTGAGGCGCTTCAAAGAGAACTTGGCAAACTCCGCCTTGAAGGGGTGCAGACCGAAAGCAGAAGGGTTTTGCGCAAGGGGCTTGCCGCTTTAAAATTCGATGTGCGGGCGCCGCACGAAAAACCGCATTCTGGCTGGTCCCCTCTTGGATGGAATGAGATGTCCGGCATTGTCAGGAAAAGCACGCTAACGGAGGACATCAAAAAAACGGGTATTGGCATCATAAAAAGCCTGTTTGAAGCCGAGGCCAAAGTACATGGACTGGAAAAGATTAACGAGGTCCATCTTCACGAGCTTGGGAGCGCGGATACAATTGTAGACGTCATGGGCGCGCTTATCTGCCTCCGGCTCCTGGAGGTGGATGAGGTCTATTGTTCCCCGGTAAACCTGGGCGGCGGCATGGTGGACACACTTCACGGCAGATATGGTGTTCCGGCCCCGGCCACCGCACTGCTTCTGGCTGGGACCCCAGTTTATGGCATAGTTCATGGGGGCCAGGCAGAAGACCCATTCGAGCTCACCACCCCAACCGGGGCAGCCCTCATAAAAGGCCTTTGCAGGGGATTTGGTCCCATGCCCCCCCTGCTTCTGGAAAAAACCGGCGCCGGAGCGGGAGAAAAAGACCCCAAGACCTTCCCTAATGTGCTCAGGGTTTTCATAGGAGAGGCGCAGGCAGACCCGGAAGGAGCTGCAAAACAAAAAGGTAAGACAGAAGAGATACTGGTGATCGAAACAAACATTGACGACATGAACCCCCAGGTATACGGGTATCTGATGGACAAGTTGTTCAAGGCCGGGGCCCTGGATGCCTTTCTCACCCCGATCATCATGAAAAAAGGCCGCCCCGCGGTGAAGCTTACCGCACTTTGCGATCCCTGGAAAGCCGCTGCCCTGAAAAAAATATTATTCAAGGAGACCACAACCCTCGGTGTCAGGTTTTACCGTGCCGGCAGAAACACGCTCGAAAGGAAGATCAAAACGTTAAAAACGGAGTTCGGGCCGGTAAGGTTCAAGACTTTCATCAGAAACGGCAAAGTCTCCAAGACCCCGGAATATGAGGATTGCGTGCGGGCCGCCAGGGAATCCGGGCTCCCGTTAAGGGAAGTTATGGACCGCCTCAGAGCCCTGCACGAAACTTTTTGAGCCGGGCCGGGCGGAATCTTTCTTAAAAAGGATTCCCGGCGCGCCCAAGGGCGTAAGCCCGTCTTATTAAAATTTGCGGGAATGACAATACAAGGCTACCCTGTAGCAAGCTACATGGAATTGCAAATTAAAAAAGGTATTGCAATTGGCCGCGGGGTTATGTAATACTTCCACAACCTTAAGTTGCATAAGAGGAATGCTGCCGGGTGCGTGGGAGGAAGCGCAGGAATGGATGTTCACCAGCTAAGGGTTTTTTGTTCGGTTTACAGGAACCGTAGTTTTTCCAAGGCCTCCAGAGAGCTCTTTTTAAGCCAGCCTACGATAAGCGACCACATAAAGACACTTGAAGAGGCCCTTGGCTCCAGGCTGTTCGACCGCCTGGGCAGGAGCATCGCCCCCACAAAGGAATCGTTGATGCTCTATCCTAGGGCCATTGAGATCATTGAAAAACTGGACACCATAACATCGGACATAAAGCTGGTCAGAGCCGAGCCCTCCGGGGAGCTCCTGGTGGGAGCAAGCTCGCTGCCAGGCTCCCTGCTTATCCCGCGCGCGGCCGCGAGCTTCAAGCTCCTCTATCCGGCGGTCTCTTTCAGGCTTGTGGCCAGAGACTCCGGGGCAATAACCAACATGGTGATGGATCATGAGCTGCCCGTGGGCATTGTGGGGGCGATAATGGAACGGCCAGCAATGGAACGGCGGGCGCTGGAGTTCAGCTGCCTGACCGATGACGACCTCATACTGGTTTGCGCGGACAGGATGAGACATGCTGAAAAAGGCACGATAAGCCTGGGGGACTTGCCCGGGCTCCCTTTCGTTGCGAGGCATGATGGGTCCGGCACAAAGAAGACCGTGGAGGAATATTTCACAAACAAGGGGGTCCCGGCTGACAGGCTGAATGTTGTGGCCTCCTTCAGCTCCGCTGACTCTATGGCGGAGGCGATAAGGTCGGGCCTTGGGGCGGGAGTGCTGCCGCGATTGTACGCCGCCCGGGAGATCGAAACAGGGTCTCTCAGGGAAATAAAGATGGCGGGGTTAAAGATGCGTCAGAATTTCTATATAGTGACCCACAGGAAAAGGACCATCTCCGGCGTTTTGAGGCTCTTTCTGGACCATTTGAAAACCGTGGCTTCCGGTCTGAAAGATGCTTGCCTTAAAAAATAAAAAGCAAAAAAACCTAAACTGTCTTTTTTAGCACGCAGACGGCGAAGGCCGCAATGCCTTCCCCCCTGCCGGTAAAACCCATCCCCTCGTTGGTCTTGGCCTTAACGCTCACCGCCTCCGTATGGAGCACCTCTGAAAGGACCTTCCGCATGGCCTAGATGTGCGGGGCAAGGCGCGGAGCCTGGGCTATCACTGTGGAGTCCACCGATTCCACCGCAAAGCCTTTTTCACTTGCCAGGCGGACGGTGTGCTCCAGAAGCACAAGGCTTGATATCCCCTTGTACTTCGCATCAGTGTCCGGGAAGTGCTTCCCTATGTCGCCGGCGCAAAGGGCGCCCAGGATGGAATCTATAAGGGCATGAATAAGCGCGTCCGCGTCCGAGTGTCCCGCCAGGCCCTTCTCATATGGTATGCGCACGCCGCCAAGCACAAAAAATTCCCCGGGGGCAAACCTGTGGCTGTCATATCCGAAACCGGTCCTCATCACCATAAATGAGCTAAAAAACCCCTCCCCTGTGTTTGAAAATGGCCCCGGCTATCATTGCGTCCTCCGGTGTGGTTATCTTTATGTTCTCGGAAAGGCCCGGCACCACCCTCACCCTGCCCCCAGCCGCCTCAACCAGTGCGGAGTCGTCCGTCCCGTAATGGCCGTGAGATC
>JAKAGP010000091.1 GCA_021825785.1 Nitrospirota bacterium | reverse complement strand
TTCGGTCTTGTATATCTCTTCCCTCAGGTCGGAAAGATATATCTCCAGCGCGTGCTTAAGTATCTCCTTCTCCTCTTCGTCTACTACGATGGTTGGCATGGATATTTACACCTCCTCGCCGCGGATTTTTTGATTTTTTCCCATTTACAGCTAAATGCTATCTTGAAACCGGGTGGTTGTCAACGGAAGGGGGACATTGGGCAGCAACCATTTATGGAACGGACACTCCCGTTATCCGTTCCCATCCCACTTGCCTTTAAGCCATTCTATTGCCGCGCTGTTAGTGAAATCGAGATGTATGGGCGTTACGGACACATAGCCTTCCATTACCGTGTCCATGTCAGTGTCCGGGCCGCGCTCCCATATGGGCGTACCTCCGCCAATCCAGTAGCAGAGCTCCCCCCAAGGGGACATGGTTTCCTGTATGGAGCCGTCATATACCCGTTTTGACTGCCTTGTGAACCGGACTCCCTTCACGTTTTCCTGCGGGGAGTTAGGCACATTGACGTTCAGGAGGGTGTCGTAGGGAAGACCGTTTTCAAGCACGAAGGAGGCGATGCGCCCTGCATATTTGCCAGCCGTTTCAAAATGGCGGGGACCTGTGCCCGGCGACGGAAAATCAAGCATCAGGGAAAAGGCGATGGAGCTTATCCCCATGATCGTGCCTTCGATGGCGGCAGACACCGTCCCTGAATAGGTGACATCATCCCCAAGGTTCGCTCCCCTGTTTATACCCGACACTATGAGGTCCGGTTTCCGCGGAAGCAGCTTTTGCGCCCCTATGGCCACGCAGTCCGTTGGGGTGCCGTTTATACTGTAAATGTTCTCTTTGATCTGTTCCACCCTCAGGGGCCTGTGCAGCGTAAGCGCATGGCTTACCGCAGAGCGTTCCCTGTCCGGGGCCACGGCCACTGCCTCTCCCAGTTCTTCCATGCTCTCCAAAAGGGCCTTTATGCCGGGAGAATGGACCCCGTCGTCATTCGTGACGAGTATCAGTTTCCTGTTTTTATCCATAATCAATTGTATCATTTTGAAAGGGGCGAAAAGAAAAGGCGAAAAGCGATGAAAAACTGCTTGCCCGAGCTGCTTTATTTGTGCAAAATAATGGGAATTTTCATTTTTCGCTTTCTTTGGTTTTTGATTTTTTGATTTTATCCTTATCTATCTCATCGGGAGGTCTCAGGTTTTGGGTCTGACTTATAAAAAAGCGGGAGTAGACATAAAAGAGGGTGAGCGGCTTGTGGAGCTTATCTCCCCGATGGCCAAAAAGACCGGTAGAAAGGAAGTGCTGAAGGGGATAGGCCTGTTTGGGGCGCTCTTCAGCCTAGACACCGGAAAGTACAAGGAGCCCGTGCTTGTCAGCGGGACAGACGGAGTCGGCACCAAGCTGAAGATCGCCTTTTTGACAGGGCGGCACGGCACAGTCGGCATAGACCTGGTGGCCATGTGCGTAAACGATATCCTTACCTCTGGCGCTGAGCCGCTTTTTTTCCTTGATTACTTTGCGACGGGAAAGCTTGACGCACTGAAGGCCTCCAGGGTGATCGGGGGCATCGCGAAGGGATGCAAACAGGCGGGTTGCGCCCTTACCGGAGGAGAGACGGCCGAGTTGCCGGATTTTTATAAAGAAGGGGAATATGACCTGGCTGGCTTTGCCGTGGGTGTTGTGGAGAAAAGCGGGATCATAGACGGCTCCTCCATTAAACCCGGAGATGCCTTGATAGGGCTTGCTTCCTCCGGGCTCCATTCAAACGGCTATTCGCTTGCAAGAAAGGCCCTGCTGGAGACCGCCGGGCTTTCTCTGGGAGCAAAGCCGCGGGAACTGGCTGGACGAACCGTTGCCGCCGAGCTTCTCACTCCAACAAAGATATATGTGAATGCTTATAAAAAAGCCCTTGCAGGCAAGGTCACGGTAAAGGGAATGGCCCATATCACAGGGGGCGGGATACCTGGAAATCTCAACAGGATATTGCCCGGGAATATAAATGCGGTAGTAGAGGAAGGCTCTTGGCCTGTCCCGCCGGTCTTTGGCCTGATACAGAGATCCGGAGGCGTTCCGGACGCTGAGATGAAAAAGACCTTTAACATGGGCGTAGGGTTTGTCGTGGCCACTCCGCAGAGGGAAGCGCAAAAGGCCGTCGCATTGCTCAAAAAAGCGGGCTATGCTTCTTTTATTATCGGCAAAACAGCCAGGGGTTCCGGACGCGTGAGGTACAAATAGATATGGATCCGCTCGCTAGCCCTTCGGAGTGCGCTCGCTTTTTCATTTTTGCTTGACACTCTCAAAAGGCATTTTCTATACTATGTCGGCAATCTATTGCCGATGACAAAAGCATTAAAAACAGGCACTTTTATCGCCTGACATTTTTAGAAAAATAACCTGGAGGAAGAAGAAACATGACGCCAAAGGAAGTTTTGGATTTTGCGAAGAAGAACAAAGTCATGCTGGTTGACCTTAAGTTCATCGATTTTCCCGGCATCTGGCAGCATTTTTCCGTGCCTTTCAGCGAAATTGATGAAAAGACCTTCACTGAGGGCCTTGGGTTTGACGGCTCTTCAATAAGGGGATGGCAGGCGATACACGCCTCCGATATGCTCATCGTGCCGGACCCCAACACCGCCATACTTGACCCGTTCAGGAAATATTCCACCTTGAGCATGGTCTGCAACATCATAGACCCTGTCACGAAAGAGCCTTACACCAGAGACCCCAGATTCGTCGCCAGGAAAGCGGAACAGTACCTGAAGTCCACTGGCATAGCCGATACGGCCTTTTTCGGCCCTGAAGCCGAATTCTTCATCTTCGATGACATCCGGTTCGACCAGAACGCGCACAGCGGCTTTTACTTCATAGATTCCATCGAAGGCATATGGAATTCCGGCAGGGAAGAATGCCCCAATCTGGGTTACAAGCCCAGGTACAAGGAAGGGTATTTCCCTGTCCCGCCGACTGATAGCCAGGAAGACCTGAGGGCGGAGATGGTCGCCGTGATGCAGCAGTGCGGACTCCAGATCGAGGCGCAGCACCACGAAGTGGCCACCGCGGGGCAGGGTGAGATCGACATGCGGTTTTCTCCCCTCGTGAACATGGCTGACAACCTGATGCTCTTTAAATACATAATCAAGAACGTAGCGGTGAGAAACGGCAAGACTGCCACCTTTATGCCGAAACCCATATTTGGCGACAACGGCTCCGGCATGCACGTTCACCAGAGCCTCTGGAAAGGCGGCAAGCCTCTCTTTGCGGGCAAGGAATATGCAGGTTTAAGCAAGATGGCGATCCATTACATAGGCGGCATATTGAAACATGCCCAGGCCCTTGCGGCCCTTACGAACCCCACCACTAACTCCTACAAGAGGCTAGTGCCGGGGTATGAGGCGCCGGTCAACCTGGCCTATTCGGCAAGAAACAGGTCTGCCGCGGTAAGGATACCGATGTATTCGGAAAATCCAAAGGCAAAGAGGATAGAGGTGAGGTTCCCGGACCCTTCCTGCAACCCGTACCTTGCTTTCTCGGCCATGCTCATGGCAGGGCTGGACGGCATAGAAAACAAGATAGAGCCCGGCGCTTCTCTCGACAAGGACATCTTTGAGCTTTCAGCCGCGGAGCTTGCCAAGGTGCCGCAGATGCCCGGTGCGCTCGATAAGGCGCTTGACAACCTGGAGAAGGACCATAAATTCCTGCTTAAAGGCGGCGTCTTCACCGAAGACGCTCTTGAAACCTGGATGGCCTACAAGAGGAAAAACGAGGTGGACGCCCTCAGGCTCCGCCCGCATCCTTACGAGTTCTTCCTCTACTACGACATTTAAGTTATCCCGTTTTTTTTAAAGGGGGCCGCGATAACGGCCCCCTTTTTTATTTGTTGCGCCAGTTGCCGTGAGACCCGCCCTTCAGAACCCCCCGTTTTTTCAGGCGAAGTTTAAAAATTTTTGAAGTTGTGGTAAATTATTAATCAAAATCGCCGCTTGTGGGACAGAAGATACATATGGGGCGGGTTTTTTTTCCAAATCAATTCTACAGGAGGATGAGATGAAAAAGGCGGTCGTAATTCTCGCAACACTGGTGTTTGTTCTCTCTATCATGTCCATGGCGTTTGCCGCGGTCTCTACGTTGCAGGGGACCATCAAAGTGGTAAACCAGAAGACGGGCACGATCACGTTCTGCCCCGCTGGCGGCAAGGACCAGGTCCTGAAGGTGGGCAAATCCTTGAACATAAAAGAGGTGAAGACCGGAAAGGCTGCCGTGACCGTGAACAACGGCGTGGTAACAGGCGTAAAGCCGGCTCCGCAAAGAAGGATGATCGAGGGCTGCTAGTTCCTTAAAAAATATTTTTATAAAAAGGGCCGGGAGAATTTATTCCCCCGGCCCTTTTTATTCGGGTTTTTCAGGATTTCTTTTTTAATGTTGTGCCTTCATGCGTGAAAAAC
Organism: Nitrospirota bacterium; assembly: GCA_021825785.1. The sequence continues at coordinate 2,601 of JAKAGP010000091.1, read as the reverse complement.
CGGTCAGCAGGAAAATGAAGATAGCGGTTATCTCCATAAGGACAGAAAACACCACCAGCCCGGTAACCGGGACCTTGTCATACAGAAACCCCATGGTTACGCCTCCCACCAGGTACGCAAGCCCGTAAACCATGTTGAAAATGCCGTAGGCAAATCCCCTTTTGGGGACAGGGGTCAGGTCCGCTATGGCGGCGCGCATTATGGTTTCATGGGCGCCTAATACGACTCCCAAAAATGCCACTCCCAGGAGCGCCAGCGCAAACCCCCCCGTAAAGGAAAGCCATGCGACCGGAAGGCACAGGAGAGGCGCCGCCAGCAGAAACCGCAGCCCCGCCTTGTCATACAGCCTGCCCATTATCAGCGCGACCCCTCCGGCAACCGCCATGTCCACTATGTACAGTACGGGTATCAGGGCGTCCGCGGCCAGGCGGCTCGCCTTGATGTGGAACGCTATCAGCTGGAAATGGGCCATCCCCGCGACGCTGAAGAATGTGAACAGGGCATAAAACCAGAAAAGGCGCGGCAAGGCCTTCATCTCCTGCTCCCCGGGGAACTGTCTGTATTTTTCACTGACCTCCAGGTTCTGCGGGTTTGGCATTTTCCTTGCCGCCCTTGCCAGCATAAGTATCGATAAAACGGCCGGTATCAATAGTATCTTGAAACCCTCGCCGTAGTTTCCCTTGAAGAGCAGGACGGTGGTGAAGATTACCGGGCCCATGACCGCCCCGATCTGGTCCATGAATTCATGGAGCCCGAAGCCCCATCCCCGTCCCACCTCTTTTGAGGCATGGGAGAGGATGGTGTCCCTGGCGGGTGTCCTTATAGCCTTGCCGATCCGTTCGAGGACTATCAGCCCCGCCGCGATCTTCCAGTTGCCGGTCAGGGCAAGGGCGGGTATGGCCAGCATAAGACTGTATCCGGCAAATGTGAGCGCCCAGTATGCCCTGGTGCGGTCGGCGATATACCCCGAGACCAGACGCAGGGCATAGCCCAGGAAATCTCCCAGGCCGGAAACAACGCCGACAACAGCGGCCCCCGCGCCAAGTACGGCAAGGTAGGGACCGGTAATGCTTCGGGCCCCCTCGTACGTGATGTCGCCAAAGAGGCTCACGGTCCCCATGAGGACGATAAGCCTGTACGCGGCCGCTTTGGCCGGATTTTTTGGTCTTTCTGGTCCCATTTTTTCCTCCTGTCTAAGAAGACTGCCTTAATACCGGCAGATTGTCAATGATACACCATTATGATATCGCTCATTGCGGGAGCGCTTTTTGACTGCTATAAATTAACTAGAACCTAAATGATTTTGAGACAGTTCTAAAGAGTTTGTTTTTTACTAATTTTCCCCAAGGAGGTGCATGCAATGAAGCAGGAGAAGGCAGCGTTCCAGGTGCTTGATCTGAAAGAGCTGATAAATTTTCACACTGACAAGATATCGAGGGAGATGCTTGCCGAGACCCCGGAGATGAGGATAGCGCTTATGTGCCTTGAGCCGGGGCAGGAGCTTGCCCCGCATAAAGCGCCAATGAGGCTCCTTATGTATGTGGTGGAGGGAAGCGGCGCGTTTACAGTTGGAGATCAGCAGATAGAGGCCGGCGAGAAAAGCGCCATACTCTGCGAGCCGATGGTGGAGCACGGGTTTAAGGCCACAAAGGGGCGGAGGCTTGTGGTCATGGCGGTGGTTGTGGCGGTGGATTAATTTTTTTATTAAACCTACCCATATGGGGGGCTTTGCCCCCCATATGCCTCCAGAAAAAGATACCAATCTCAAAAAAATTATTTTTAGACATGCATGCCGGTATGGGGCATCAGATCACGAACAATGCACCCCCGGGCATGACGTCTTTAATCAAACCCACATTCATGACGCAGACCCAAAGCGGAGAGCTTCATTTTTAAAATAGCGCCAGACAAGGCGGCCGCGGGGGGGCGGATGGCATTTGCTCCGCTAAGCGCCGTCTCACCTTGTTTGCCAGAGTGCCCGTGTATAACGCGCCGGGTCTCCCTGGTTGCCGATACGTTATGTGACGCGTCCGCGGCACTCGCTGCGCACACGCCATCCGCCCCCCGCGCAAAAAAAGAAGGTAGATATTTTTATCTCCTGCTTACCGTTTCTTTTAACCAAAACTTGTCCCGTATTCCTGCATATTGTTAGACTAATAAAATGGGTTTTTTAACCGGGGACGTATTGATAAGGGGCGTGAACTGGGTTGGCGATGCCGTCATGACCATGCCCGCGATACGGGCTTTAAGGGCGGCCATGCCTGGCCGCAGGATGACTCTTCTGGTAAAGCCCTGGGTGGCAGGCCTTTTCGAGAAAGACCCGAACATAGATGAGATAATGCCTTACGACGATCGCTGGGAGGGCATAAAAGGCAAGCTTGCCCTTTCTCTTGCCTTAAGGCGGAAAAGTTTCCAAACTGCCGTGCTCCTTCAAAACGCTTTCGAGGCCGCGCTCCTTGCGGCCCTGGCGGGCATACCCGAGCGCATCGGCTATGGCAGGGACGGCAGAGGGTTTCTGCTGACTGCATCCATTCCTTTTCACGGTGAGGACAGGCAGATGCATCATTCGGAATACTATCTTAACCTTCTTGAAAAAGCGGG
>JAKAGP010000090.1 GCA_021825785.1 Nitrospirota bacterium | reverse complement strand
GGCTATCATCTCATATGTAAGCCATGCCGTCAGCTCGTCGATGAACTGGCATTCATATTCCTGCGCCCAGGAATCCGTATCCAGGATACCGGCGCGGAGATCTTCGATCTTTACCGGCAGCCCCGCAGCCACTGCATCGTAAATATCCGTGCGATGGCGGGAAAATCCGTCCGCCTCGCCCCGGCTCCACAGCAGATAGAAAAGGTTGCTCTTGCCGTTGGGCGTTGAGGAGATGCGGATTTTATAGCCCCTGGTGGTGGTGGGGTACATCGCGCGCCATATCTCCTGCGCGTCCCTGTGGAAGGCGAACTCGTCCAGGAACACGTTGCCTGAAAACCCGCGCACGGTGTCCGGGCTGGCCGGCAGGCAGATTATGCGTGAGCCGTTGCGGAGGGTCACCTCTTCCTTCGTCTCGTTGGCGGCGATCTCGTCAGCGGTCATGGCCCGCATAACGCGCAGGTGGGAATAGACCTTCTGCATCACTTCCTTGCTCTGCCGCTGCGAGGCGGACAGGATGATGTTGACGCTCTTTGCCTGCAGCGCGTCCACCACGGCCTCCATGGCCAACGTGAAGGACTTGCCTACCTGCCGGGCGGCCAGCCATATCTTTTTGCTGGAAGCGTCCTCTATCCAGGCCCGCTGGTACGGCAGCAGGATTTTATTGAGGGCGCTTGATGCCATATTCGCTTTCGAGGATCAGGTCCAGCGCCTCTTTCATCTCGGCGTCGCTGCCGCTTTTTTTCGCGGCGTCCTCGTAGTCTTTGACTTTCGTGATGTACGGGATCATCTTTGCCAGCGCGTACATGCGGCCCGGGGAAACATCCTTTCCAGCCTCCATGTCCGCCCGCACTTTTTTCATCAGCGTCCGCGCGAACTCATACAGCTCCTCATGGAACGCCTGGCGCCCGCGCAGGTAATCGGCCCGCTTTTTGTCCCAGTCCCCTTTGGCCTTCCAGTTGCGGATGGTCTTTTCGCTGATGCTCAGCTCGCCGGCTATTTCCATGGGGCTTTTCTGCTCGATAACGAATAGCCGTTCGGCGTCTTCGGAGTAGAGATGTTCCTTACTCACCGAGGGCCTCGCGCAGATCGGCTTCCACTTTGCGCAGGGCGCGCATGTCCTCTATGTGACGGTCCAGGCTCTTCATGGCGGAGAGCGCCTCATCCGTTTTCAGCTTGGTTAAATCGGGCTCGTATGGATTGATTACCATCCGGATAAGCATTATGTCAGCGCGGGCCTTTACGGCCAAATCCTCTATCTTCCTCTCTATATCTGCCAACTGCCCCTTTTGCATCGCCCGTTCCGGGTTCATTCTTTGCCGGTCTCCTTTCTGACTATGGGACAAAAATTATTTGCGTTGATCTGCTCTACCAGGCGGGCCATTACCGTGGAGTTGTAGGAGATAACATCCAGGCAATCGGCATTCAGCTTGAACGTCTGCGCCATCAGCTTGGACATTTCGTCGGCGTGTTCCTTGCTTTGCCTGGCTATTGCATCGGCGTATTCCTTGCTTTTCTTCTCGAACGATTTGAACATCAGGTAAAACCCGACAAACACAGCGCCGATCATGCCGCCGTACTGAATTATCGGCCCCAATAAGGACGCCTCCGGCATTCAAGCCCTCCTGGAAATTGATTTTGACGTGCTTATTGAACTCTATCGGCGGCGCAAATGCTTACTGAGCCATTCAGTATGAGTTGCGAATTTGAATATGGAAAACTAGGCGCATCTTTTTCCATGCGGGCAAGCCGGACGGGCGCCCATTCCCGCCCGGCCGCCCCCTCCTGAAAGGGGATTTTGATTGTGAGTGTGAAAGTGTCTGAGGCTTTTTTTAACTGGCGCAAGCCGTTCCTGCGGCAATACCTGGCGTGCAAATGGGCGCCGGGAGAACGCTGCCTGCCGTCTTCAACGGACCGCGCATGCCGCGATTGTAAAGAGAACGGATTGAAACCGGAGGACCTGAAGAAATATGAACGATAGCTTCCAGAAAATCATAGGCTTCACGATTCAGGCCGAAGGCGGCGAAAGGTACACGTGCGACCCCAACGATCCGGGCGGCGCAACAAAATACGGCATTTCCAAGCGGTTTAATCCGGACCTTGACATAGAACATCTGACGCTTGAACAGGCCGAAGGCGTTTACTTTAAGCGGTACTGGGGACCTGCGGGATGCCCCGCGCTTCCCGCTCCTTTGAATATGGCGGCGTTTGACAGCGCCGTAAATCCGGGGCTGGGATGGGTAGAGGAAACCTTGAAGACGTGCAAGGACTGGCGCAAGCTGCTCTTCCTGCGGCTACTGCATTATTCGCAGCTTGTGAGGGAAAACCACGCCAAGGCCGAATACATAGGCGGCTGGGCGGCCAGGGTGGCGCTCCTTTGGAATCTCTGCGAGCAGCAAGAAACAGAGAAGACGGCGTGAACTGCTTTCCGCCATTTAACGTCAAATTGGATTCCCGCCTTCGCGGGAATGACCATAACGGAATACCCAACCACAATGAGAAGGGCAAACCCCGACGAGGGGGCGGTTGTTGGAAGGCTGCGGACTGGCGAGGCGTGCGCTGGGCCGTACGACTTAGCTTCCGTGACGGCGCAGAAGGTATGCGGATGCGGGGGAGTGGAAGGAACCTCATCCAGGCCAAGCCTAAGTTCCACTTGCGTGCCCAAAAGAAATCCGGAGGGCGGTGAGCCGATGCACAAAACCGCCCTCCGCACGCCCAAAATCAGCCCAAAAACCGGCTTTTTCAGAAATTGCGCATTGCGGGTCCGGGGGCTGGCCGAAAAAATCGACGAGAAGGCGTTTAGACCCCGTTTAAATTTTGACGAAATTCAAAACAGGTATGTGGATGCCTGTTTGGGGTCTAAATCGATTAGCGGCCTTCTAAATGGCCCGATTTTGAAAGGAGGTTGTCAATAGTGAAGATTGCGGTTTTTAAAACGGGGCGGCATATGGACGCCGCCGGGCATGAGCGGGACTGGTCCGATGCCGATCTGGACGCCATCGCGGCGAAGTATGACCCGGCGCAGCATGAAGCGCCGGTGGTGATCGGGCATCCGAAGGAGAACGCGCCGGCTTACGGGTGGGTGGAAGGGCTGACGCGGGAGGGTGACACCCTCTGGGCGGAGATAAAGCCCACGGTGGAGCAGTTCACCGAATGGCTGAAGCAGGGGCTTTTTAAAAAGCGTTCGATCTCGCTTTATCCGGATTTGACGCTGCGGCATATCGGGTTCCTTGGCGCCACGCCGCCCGCCGTGAAGGGACTGCCGGATTTCGCGTTCAGAGAAAAGGAGGGTATGGTTTTGGAATTTATTGATCCCTACATGAAAAGCATGCAGGAATCGCGGGCCGGGCGGCACGGCATAGCGATAAAGGACGGCGGCCATGTGACGAAGCCGGGGCAGTATGAGCACATCCCCGATGACGAGTTTGCGGACCCGGTGAACTACCGGTACCCGATTGACGCGGAACACATCCACGCCGCGCTTGCGTACTGGGCAAAGCCGCACGACAGGGCGCAGTACTCCAGCGAGGAACAGGAGAAGATCACGCACCGCATGCTGGCTGCGGCAAAGCGCCACGGCGTGCACGTGGACACGGAGAAGTTCAAATTCAGCGAAAGGAGAGAACGTATGGATTTTTGGGGATCGTTCAAAGAGAAGCTGGCCCAGGCGGGCATGAGCTTCAGGGACCTGTTCGGCTCGGACACGGCGCCCGTGGTTTACACGGAGGCGCAGGTAAAGGCGATGCAGGCTGAGGCCGCGCATTCCGCCAGGGAAACGGCCGCCGCAAGCTTCGCGGAGAAGGAAAGGGAATTCAAGGCCCGCGAGGACGCCCTGAAGGCCAAAGAGGCCGAGGCCAGGAAAGGCCAGGTGAAGGAATTCGTGGAGGGCCTCAAGAAGAAAGGCATCGTCATCCCGGCCATGGAAAAGCTGGGCATGGGGATAACCAGCTTCATGCAGGCCGTGTCCGAAATCGGGACCACGTATGAATTCAGCGAGGACAAGGCGAAGAAGGAAACCCCGCTGGAGTTCATGCAGGCGTTCCTGGCCGGGCTGCCCGCGCAGATCGAGTTCAAGGAAGTGGCCGAAAAGGATGAGGTGCTGGACGAGGCCAGCCCGGAGGATGAGAAGAGGGACAAGGCCATAGAGGACCACATGAAGGCACATAAAGTGCCGTACAAGGACGCCGTGTTCGCGGTGGCCAAAAAACATCCCGAATGGTTCGGGCATAAGAGGAAGGGGGAGAAATAACCATGGCAATGGGAGCCACAAAAGGGATTTCCAAGGACCAGAAGGCCAGCGCGGCCGTGGTCCAGTACACCATCGCAAAGATGGGTGCCGATGACGATACCTGCGCCACCGCGGCGGCCGCAACGGATGTGCCGGTCGGGATATTCCAGGCCGCGCTCAGCGCAACCGACCAGGCGGCGGGGAAGATGGTGGAGATAATGGTCAGCGGCATCAGCTACCTGGCGCTTGGGGCCGGAGGCTGCGCGAGGGGCAACAAGCTCACTTCGGACGCAAACGGGAACGGCGTGGTGGCCGCAAGCGGCAACCAGGCCATCGGGATAGCGCTTAAGAGCGGCGTGCAGGGTGACATAATCCCGGTGCTGCTGGCGCCGGCAACGGCGTAAAACAAGGACGAAAGGAGAATCTGACATATGCCGCCTGTAACCGGGTTACACGTAGACGCGATACTGACTAACCTGTCGCGCCAGTACAAAAACGAAGAGATGATATGGGACAAGGTGATGCCCATCCTGCCGGTGAACAAGAGGAGCGACCTCTATTTCACCTACAACAAGCAGGACGCCTTCACCCTGGGGGACGACAAGATCGGGGCCACCGGCCTTGCAAACGAGATGGACTGGGGCGTGCAGACGGACAATTACTCCGTTACGGACCACGCCTTTGCGGACTGGGTTTCCCAGGCTGCCATCGACAACGCGGACGAGCCTGTGCAGGTAGAGGCGGACACCAACAACTACCTGAACCTGCTGCTGGACATCGCCCAGGAAAACAGGGTTGCAGGCACCGTGTTCAATACCGGCAGCTACGCGGCCACCAACCAGAAGACGCTCAGCGGCACGGCCCAGTGGGGCGGCGGCGCGGATGATCCGATCGGCGACATCCAGACCGCGATAGAGAGCTGCTTCCAGAGTGCCAACACGCTGGTGTTCGGCGTTTCCACATGGGTTGTGCTGCGCAGCCATCCGAAGATCCTGGACGCGGTGAAGTCCGCCACCAGGTTCCAGGCATCGGGCGGCGGCATTGCCACAATCAGCGAAGTGGCGGCGCTATTCGAGGTGAAGAACCTGCTGGTTGGGCGCAGCCGTTACAACACGGCCAAGATGGGCCAGAACCCCACTTACACCAGGCTGTGGGGCCCCCACGCGGCGGCGCTGTACGTGGAGGAGAAGCCGGGCATAAGGTCCATCACCTTTGCGGCAACCTTCTGCGAGATGCAGAGGCAGACGCAGAGGGACTTCGACCCCAAGCGCGGCGTAAAGGGCAGCCAGTATTTCAAGGTGGCCTGGAACAGCGCGGAGAAGGTGATAGCCAACGACTGCGGCTATCTGATCTACAACGCCGTGAACTACACGGTGTAGGGGATTTAAAAAGGGGGTGATACCCCCTGAGGGGGCGCTGGTAATAGGCGCCATGTTGGGGCGGCTGCAAGGCCGCCCCTCATAAAAAAGACAAGGAGGCTCAGAGTGAAAAACATAAAAATCGTTTTGAGTGTGTTGCTGGCCGCGGTGCTGGCCCTTGCGGGCGCAGCATACGGCGCCGGGTTGATGAATAACGGGACCTTAACCGTAAAGACGGGCCCCGTCAAACCGGCTGCCACCATTGCTTTTGCGTGGCAGAACGCAACGGGCGCATCATCGGGTGGTTTTCAGGACATGGGGGCTTATATGTCGTACGTGTCCTGCACTGCCAATATGGCGAATGCCGCATCCGGCGATACAGCCACATGGAAAGTACGCGGATCTCTGGATGGGACCGCCAATACGGCTTTCGATATCCAGACCACAAGCATCTCCAATACCATCGTGGCGGCATTCAGCAACGCGGCAACAGGCGCGCCCCGCTATATCGAGGGCTATGTAACGGCTATCAGCGCCGGGAACGCCAATACGGTCGGAGTCACAGCTACATGCGTGGGGCTGCCCGGCTGGGGAAATTAAAGGAGGTTTAAACGATGCCTAAATACACCGTAAAAGGGACAACCATCGTCCACGCCGTAAAGGGCGATAAGGCGGCGAAGGAATATGCGCCCGGCAGCACGATAGAGCTGACCGAGGAGGAAGCCGCCCATCCGCACCTGAAGAAACACCTGGAGCTGAAGGAAGAGGCCAGGAAGGGCAAATGAGCGTCTACGAATGCCAGGCGTGCGCAAGCGAGGTGAAGGTGCAATGCGGGAAAGCGCAGTGCATGCTGGCCCCCGTAAAAGGAAAAGGCTTCACGGGGATGGTTGTTATCCAGCGCCCCTGCTGCGACTGTGTAAACCCTAAACCGGAATGCAAGAGGTTGGCATGAGCTATTCGCAGCTAAGCGACATACAGAACCTGGTGCCCAATGACATCCTTATCCAGCTCACAGATGATGCCAATACGGGCAGCGTGAATGCGGCGATCGTCACGGATTGCATTACCGAGGCGGACAATTTCATCGACTCATGGATCGGCAGCCGCTATCAGCTGCCGCTGGCCTCGCCCATTCCGCCGATGATTACGTATATCTCGGTTGCTATTGCAGTCCACCGGCTGTATGGCCGCAAGGGGTTCTACCAGTATCAGTGCGTGGTGCCGCCCACTGTGGGACGCGAGGCCATTGACGAAATACTGTCTGTTATCGCAAAGCGCGGCGCAACGCCTGCTGGTGAATCCCTTCCACGACCCTTTCGAGCAGGTCACGCATGGCGCTGCCGCCTGCCCGGCGCCGCAAGCTCCGAGCTACACCGAGCATGACATGCACCTGGCCGAGCATCACCGGGTGGAGCAGGGCAACAGCTGCTACCTCGCCGGCCGCTGCCGCTATTCCAGCAGCTTCGACTACGACGCCG
>JAKAGP010000089.1 GCA_021825785.1 Nitrospirota bacterium | reverse complement strand
CCTATGTCGTGTAGCAGGCCGGCAAGTTTCAGGGCCTCCAGGGGCTCGCCCGAAAGGCCCAGCTCCAGGCCGGCCGCCACGGCATATTCCATCACCCGGATAGAGTGGCCGTTCATCCACGGCGACTGCCCGACTATGGCCTCAGAAAGAGCTTGAACTCTGTTCACTAACCTTTTCATTTAACAGCATATTTCAGGTTCCAGACGACTATACACTATAGGATGCCGGTCTCAATTGTCAACGAAAAAATAAGTGGTTATCATTAAGAATAAAGAGGCATTTGCTTTTCGATTTTTAAAAAGATACCCATATCTGTTATATTTCCCCGATGGACAATGAAGTTTTTAACCCGAAGGCGATGATGGAGGCCCTTCTTTTTGCCTCTCCCGAACCCCTGCGCGTCAAGGACCTGAAGGAGATGACCGGGTTGCCGGAAAACGAGATCGAAGACCTCCTCGATGAGCTCAGGGAGGAATACAGCCAGAGGGGAGGCGGGGTGCTCATAACCCAGCTTGCGGGCGGATACATAATGCACACTAACCCGGACCACTCCGGATGGGCAAGGAAGCTGAAGGCGTCCGAGCCCGCGAAACTCTCCCAGGCGTCCCTGGAGAGCCTCGCGATAATCGCCTACAAGCAGCCGATAACGAAGGCTGAGCTTGAGGCCTTAAGGGGTGTGAATTCGGACGGCGTGATGAAGACCCTGCTGGACAGGAGGCTCATAAAGATCGTGGGCAGGAAAGAGGCGCCAGGCAAACCGCTGCTGTATGGCACGACCCAGGAATTCCTCATCCATTTCGGCCTGAAGGACCTCACGGGGCTGCCGACCCTGAAGGAGTTCCAGCGGGAAGACGTGGTTTAACCGGCCCCGCAAGGGCCTGCGTCAGATTTGTGGGGCTGGTATCTGCCTGTTCCTGGAGAGAAGCGAAGAGCGGACGGATCACGGCGGGCCGCATCTGGACAATCTTTCGTCATTCGCTCTTAAGGATGAGGCAATCCCGCCGAAGGCGGGACGGATGCCCCGCCTTGCCCCACAAATCTGACGCAGACCCCCGTCCTTGTCAAAAACCGGGAGTAAATGCTACTATAATCGAATTCAGATTCGCATGAACATCGAAGATATCCCCATAGGCCTTACGTTCGATGATGTCCTCCTGCAGCCAGGGAAGTCCGATGTCCTGGGCAAGGAAGTTGACATCAGCACAAACCTGACAAGAAACATCAGGATAAACATCCCGCTAGTCACCGCCGCGATGGACACGGTCACGGAAAGCTCGATGGCCATCGCGGTAGCGAGGGAGGGCGGTATCGGCATCATCCACAGGGCGATGTCCGCCGAAAGGCAGGCAACCGAGGTGGAGAAGGTGAAGAAGTCCGAAAGCGGCATGATCCTGGACCCGGTTACCATCTCCCCGGACGCCCCCATCTCGGAGGCTCTTGATCTGATGTCCAAGTTCAGGATTTCCGGCGTTCCCGTCACCGAGCATGGCAGGCTCATAGGCATCCTTACAAACAGGGACCTCCGGTTCGAGACCGCCCTTGAGAGAAAAGTAAGCGAAGTGATGACGAAAGAGGGGCTGATAACGGCCCACGAGGGGACCGATCTGGATGAGGCGAAGGAGATACTCCACAAATACAAGATAGAGAAGCTGCCCATTGTCGATGGCGGCTACATGCTGAAAGGGCTCATTACGATAAAGGACATACAGAAGCGGAAAAAATACCCCTTTGCCTGCAAGGACGAAGTCGGTAGGCTCCGGGTGGGCGCGGCCCTCGGCGTTACGGAGGACCAGGTGGAGAGGGCGGGGCTGCTGGTGCGCTCCGGCGTCGATGTCCTCGTGATAGACACCGCCCACGGACATTCCAAGAACGTGATCCAGATGCTGAAAAGGCTTAAGAAAATATCAGGCATCGATATCATAGCCGGCAATGTGGCGACGGAGGAGGGCGCGGCTGATCTCATAGAGGCGGGCGCGGACGCCGTAAAGGTCGGTATCGGGCCGGGCTCCATCTGCACGACAAGGATAATCGCCGGGGCGGGCGTGCCTCAGATAACCGCCATAAGCAACTGCTGCAAGGCCGCCCTCCGGGCGGGCGTGCCGGTTATAGCCGACGGCGGCATAAAGTACTCGGGCGACGTGGTCAAGGCGCTGGCCGCAGGCGCCCATTGCGTCATGATAGGCGGATTTTTCGCCGGCACCGATGAAGCCCCGGGAGAGATCGTCCTTTACCAGGGCAGAAGCTACAAGGTCTATCGCGGCATGGGCTCGCTTGGCGCAATGGAGCAGGGCACGAAGGACAGATACGGCCAGGCCGGGGTGGAAAGCAAAAAGCTCGTCCCGGAGGGAGTGGAAGGCAGAGTGCCGTACAAGGGGCCCCTCGCGCAAAGCGTACATCAGTTAATGGGCGGTCTGAGGTCGGGGATGGGCTACTGCGGGGCAAAAGACCTTCGCACCCTGAGGGAAACGGCCAGGTTCATTCGCATAACGGCCGCGGGTCTCAGGGAAAGCCATGTCCACGACGTCATTATCACAAGGGAAGCTCCCAACTACAGGACGGACTGACCGGCGGGACGGGAAACGAAGCGCATTTTTCCTGACGCTCCGGCCGAAGGTTTTGAAACGGGAGTGGCCTCGGGCGGGTCTTCAGTCGGTGAGCGTCACCCCTACGCGGTATAGCTCCTCCGTGATCTTCCTGCACCACTTTACCATTCCCTGCCTTGGCTCGTCCCAGATGGCCTTGCTTGTGATGATGACCGGCATGCCCTCTTCCAGGCAGCTCTGGGTATAGAAACAGATACCGCAGTCGCTTATGTTCAGGGTTATCCCGTTGACGGACTCGCTTTTACGCGGCCCGGCCTCCGCGGACGGGGTCGCGGTGTAGCTCATGGGCACGGTCGTGAGATCGCGTCTCTGTCTTCGTCTTTCATGAGCGATGCCGCCCGATGCCAAGAGATACCCTCCCTACGTTAAACGGCCAGTGTGTCTCCCCGCGGCCAATAAATTTGTCCTTCCTTACATCAGGTTTCCCCGCGCCCCGGGAATCTTCAATTTTTTAAAGAATTTTCTTGGAGGTGAGAGCTTTATAAAAAAAAACTATTATAATCCGGGTTAAAAGTCAATACACGCGAGACGGGCGCGCCGTAAGAACCGGAATACTCCGCCCCCCCGATGCCGCCCGCCACTTATTTATCATATTTTGCCATTTTATTGTAAAATAAGGCGTTAAGGAGGTGGCACAAAACACATGTTTGAAGGGTTGTTTCAGCCGATACATCTGCTTCTGGTGATCCTGATTGCGCTTTTGATATTCGGACCGGGCAAGCTGCCGCAGCTTGGCGAGGGGCTTGGCAGGGGAATCCGCGAGTTCAAGAAGGCCCTTGCCGGCACCGATGAGGTCAAGACCATCGACAGCAAGGCCGGGCAGGAGGAGAAAAAAGAAGCGGACGCCAAGGTAAAATAGGCCGTTTTTTCACCTTGTTTTGAGGCCCCCGCCAAACCCCGCTCTTCACGCCGGGTGCGGGGGATTATGTTATCATTTCAAAATGCTCAGGAACCATTTCCTCAACATCTCTCTCAATAAAAAACTCGTCCTGATGATGCTTTTTCTGAGTTTCATGCTCCTCTCCATGCTCGTTTTTTTTTACCTCCATGACGAGAAGAGGTTGATAAGCGAGGTCACAAACCGCACGGCCGACCTGTCCAAGGCAATACAGATAGGCGTTGAGGTGACGCAGAGCAAGACGGCGTCGCAGACCGGCCAGGATGCAAAGGCCGAGGAGGAGAGAAGGCTGGAGGCCTATCTGAAGAATTTAAAACCCAAGGGCATCAACGAGATATCGATAATCGGCAACAACAACCTCATAATAGCCAGCACCAACCCCAAGAAGGTGGGCGCGGCGGTCAGCCCCAGGAGAAAGCAGCTCATCATCAAGGCGCAGCTTGGGGAGCCTGTCTCGAAGAACGAGGGCCGCACATACAATGTCATCCTTCCCGTCGTGGCCGGCAAGACGCATTACGGGTACATACACCTGATAATAAACGAGGAGGATTTCTCGCTTCTCCTGAGGCGGAACATGGAGAAAAAGACCGCGGCCGCCCTCCTGGTGTTCCTGCTGGGCAGCGGAATAGCTATCTTCCTCTCTTCCCGCTACACTAAACCCATAAACGAGATATCGCTTGCCGCGGGCAAGGTGGCGGCGGGGGATTTTGTCGAGATAGACCCGGCCGACAGGAAAGACGAGATAGGCACGCTTACAAGGAGCTTCAACCTGATGGTGCAGCGTCTCAGGGAAAACAGGCGGCTCGAGGAGAAGCTGCGCGAGGCTGAGCACCTGTCGGCCGTGGGGCAGCTTTCAAGGAGCATGGCGCACGAGATCAGAAACCCCCTTAACTTCATAAGCCTCAGCATCGACTACCTGAAGGACAATTACGCCCCGCCGCTGGAGGAAGACGGCGGCGGGAAGGCCAGGAGGTTCGATGCCCTCATCTCGAATATAAAGGGGGAGGTGTTCAGGCTCGACAAGCTCGTCCGGGACTTCCTGGACTACGGAAAGCCGCTGAAGCTGAATATGAAGCGCGTAAGCGTCGCCAGCCTCTTCAACGAGGTCTCCGGGCTCATAAAGGCAAAGGCGGAATCGGAAAATGTCCGGGTAATAAAAAGGTTCCATTACATGCCGGATGTGCTCATAGACCCGGATTTCATGAAGACCTGCATCTTCAACATTGTCCTGAACGCGTTCCAGGCCATGCCCTCGGGCGGCAGCCTCACCCTGGAGACATGGAAGGAAGACGAACGCGTGGCCCTTGGCATAAGCGACACCGGGGGCGGGGTGGCGGCCGAACATCTGTCGAAGGTCTTCGAGCCTTTCTTTACGACCAAGAACGAGGGGCTTGGCCTCGGCCTGGCAACGACAAAACGCATAGTGGAGGAGCACGGCGGCGAGATATCCTTCCAGAGCGCGCCGGGCAGGGGTTCGAGCGTGATATTGAAGCTTCCTGTCCTGGCCGGTGCGCCGCCCGGCGCCTCCGGCGACGCTGAGCCTGCCGGCGCGAAACCGGCCTGACATGAAGGGAGACAGGGGGCGCTGATGGCCATGATACTCGTCGTTGATGACGAACCGCTGCAGAGGGACATACTGACGCGCATCCTCTCGGATGCGGGCTATGAGGCCCATGCCGCGGATTCGGGGGAGGAGGCCCTCGAAATGGCCAGGGCCATGAACCCGGATGTGATCCTCACGGACCTGAAGATGAAGCGGATAAACGGCATAGAGCTCATGGAGCGCCTGAAATCCGAGAACGGGTTTTCAATGCCGGCAATAATCATAATGACCGCCTTTGGCAGCGTCTCCTCCGCGGTGGAGGCAATGAAGAAAGGCGCCTTCGATTATATCTCCAAGCCCCTTGAAAAAGAGATGGTGCTGCTGACGGTGAAAAGGGCCGTCAACATGGTGGATATACTCAAGAAGAACAGGGAGCTGCAGAGCGTCCTTTACAACAAGTTCGGCATCGAGGGGATCGTCGGCGGCTCCAGGTGGGTCAAGGACGTGATAAACCTTGTAAAGAAGGTCAACGACAGCCCTGTGACGGTGCTCGTCCTCGGAGAGTCCGGCACCGGCAAGGAGCTGGTGGCGAGGGCTATCCATTACAGCGGCACCAGAAGCACAAAACCCTTCACGGCGATAAACTGCGCCTCCATACCGGAGTCGCTCCTGGAGAGCGAGCTTTTCGGCTACGAGCCGGGCGCATTTACCGGCGCCGGCGCCAGAAGGACCGGGTTGTTTGAGGCCTCAAACGGCGGCACCGTTTTCCTGGATGAGATCGGGGACCTTCCCCCTTCCATACAGTCCAAAATCCTGCGCGTGCTCCAGGAGAAGGAGCTAAGGAGGCTCGGAGGGCGCGAGACCATAAAAGTGGACGTGAAGATAATCGCCGCCACCAACAAGGACCTGGAGAAGGAGATCAAAAACGGCAGGTTCAGGGAGGACCTCTACTACAGACTGCGCATCGTCACCATAGAGCTGCCCCCCCTCAGGGAGAGGAAGGAGGACATACCGGCCCTGGTCGGGTATTTCCTTGAGAAATACAACAAGGAGTTCGGCCGGAGGATAAAAAGGGTGAACGAATCCGTATTGAGGGCCTTTGCGGACTACCACTGGCCGGGCAATGTGAGGCAGCTTGAGGCCGTAGTGGAGAGGGCCGTGCTCATCTGCGACACGGACACCATAACGCCCGGCGATATCAAGGGGGAGCTTAAAAGCGGCAAGGGAGGCTCCGGCATCGACATTGAGATACCGGAGGAGGGCATCGTCCTTGAAGAGCTTGAACAGGAGCTCCTGAGAAAGGCCATGGCAAAGGCGGGCGGCGTGGCCTCCAGGGCCGCCAAACTCCTCGGCATGAGCTACAAGACCTTCTGGTACAGATGGGAGAAGCTCAGTGTCCAAAATCCTTCCCCAAATAAGGAAGAGGTTCCCTAAAAGAGGAACTTTTCTTTTCCGCCAGTTCTGCTATTCTTTTATAAAGCCTGAAATAAGCGGATTTTGCAGCGCCACCCCGGCATGACCATCCTGGCACGGTTTTTGTTATAAAACCCCCGATATTGCAGATAACCAAAGGCGCAAAATCTCATTCAGGGAAGGAGGTGAATGTAATGAAGAAAGTTTTGACCTTTGTAATGGCAGTCATGTTTGCATTCTCTCTGGCGGGCGTAGCCATCGCCAAGGATGCGGGCAGCGCTGACGCTCCGGCCAAGAAGACCACGAAGAAAAAGGTGGTCAGGAAGAAGGCCGTCAAGTTCCACGCCGTTCTGGGCACGGTATCCGCCATCGACACGACGGCCAATACCATAACCGTGAAGGGCAAGAAGGGCGAGGTCACACTTAACACCACCGACAAGACGATCGTAAAGAAGGGCAAGAAGAAAATAACCCTCGCCGACGTCAAGGCTGGTGACAAGGTGTGGGTGAAGTACGCGAAGGAAGACGGCAAGGACGTTGCCAAATTCATCTCGGTTCACAACGCGGTGAAGGCAAAAAAGGCGAAAAAGGCAAAGAAGGCGAAGAAGG
>JAKAGP010000088.1 GCA_021825785.1 Nitrospirota bacterium | reverse complement strand
AAAGAGAAAAATGAAAAAGGCGAGATCGAACCTCTTGTACGCCGCCGCCGTGGCGAAGCATGGGATGAGTATTATCCTTATCAATGTGAGTATGTTAGGGATGTTCAGGGGAATGGCGTTCAGCATATGGGATTAATCATAATATATTGCCGGCGGCGCGTAATGTTTTATTTTTTATTTTTATTTTTGTTTCTTAGGGAATGTTGACGGGTAGATTGCTGAAATCCGGCTTTTTCAGTCCCAGTTTCTTGTAACAGTCCGGCTTTTTCAGCGATTTTTTGTGTGAAGGTGTGCTCTTGGACCCATTGGCCAAATGATCAAGTAGACTCGAGGCGTGGCAAGCCTCTACGTCAAAGCCATGCTCTTTTGCGGCCTCAAGGGCTTTTTGCGCAAGACCCACAGCGGTTTTCACGCGCCCCTGCGCAGACTTTAATTCCGCCTCGGACAAAAGGCAGTAGATCTTTCCCCTTGGGTCCCTGGTTTTGCCAAAAAGTTTTTCGGCCTCCTTCAGGGAGCGCAGGGCCAAGGCCTTCTTGTCCAATATCGCCAGGGACTTGCTTGTGCTCCAGAGCGTGTAGGAGGAACTGACGATATCGCCTATGCGCCTGTAGATCCTGAGCGCCTTTCTGAAATATGCCAGCGCCTCTTCATGGCTGCCGGACATCCTCATCGCGTTTCCTATCCCGCAGAAGGAATATGCCAGCCCAAAGGGGTCCTTGATCTGCCCGAAAAGCGCGTTTGCCTTTGTGTAGTTGCTAAGCGAGGACTTGTATGACCCTTTTATCCTTAACGCCCCTCCAAGCCCGTTTAAACAATAGCCGGCCGCATGGATGTCTCCCAGGCGGGTGAAGATCTTTTTAGCCTCGGAAAAAGCCTTTATCGCCCCTTCTATGTCGCCTTTTATTCTCAGTGTCCCGCCCTTGGACCACAGCACAAAGGCAAGGGCTTCCTCATCATTCAGCTTTTTGTATATCTTCTCGGATTGGAGCAGAAGTGCGAGCGCTTTTTTCCAGTCGCCTTGCGCCCTGTGAGAAAGCGCAAGACTTGCTGACGCATCCGCCTGGCGGCTTTGGCCCTCCAGTTTTCCGGCATAGAGGCCGGCTTTTTCATAATGGGTAATGGCCTTGCCGAAATCCCCGAGCATCCTCCAGTTGTGGCCTGAAAGGATGTGGCAATTGTAAAGATTTTCATAGTCCGCGGAGCCGATAGACCTCTGTGTGGAGCGAAGCAGCGCCAGGGATTGCCTGTACAGGGCCTTCTGCCTCAGGGAATCTGCCTTTTGAAGGGTCTTTTCATTTTTATGTTTGTTATCGCTTTTATTTTTTGTTTTTTCCATTTTCATTTTCTTGTTTTTATTTTTATTTTCTCAGTGCGCGGATAAGGCCGGAGTAATCGTCCGTGCCATAGAAAGCGGATCCCATAACAAGGATGTCGGCCCCGGCCAGGGCCACGGTTTCAAATATTTCGCCCGGTTTCACTCCGCCGTCCACTTCTATCAGCGCACCCTGATTTTTTTCTTCCGCGAGTCTTTTGACCTCTGTTATCTTTTCAAGCGCGTGGGGTATGAATGCCTGTCCGCCGAAGCCCGGGTTAACGGACATGATGAGCACCATGTCCAGATCGTAGATGATGCTTTGAAGCGCCGAAACAGGGGTGGCCGGGTTGAGGGCCACGCCCGCCCTGACCCCGTGCTTTTTTATGTAATTTACCGTCCGGTTCAGATGCACGCACGCTTCCATGTGCACCGTTATGAAGTCCGCGCCCGCCTCGATAAAATCATCCAGGTACCGGTCCGCGTTCTCTATCATGAGATGGACATCCATGGGCAGAACGGTGGCGCTCCTTATTGCCTTGACGACGGCCGGACCGATCGTCATGTTCGGCACGAAATGGCCGTCCATGATATCCACATGCAGCACGTCTGCGCCCGCTTCCTCCGTGGCCTTCAGTTCTTCGCCAAGACGGAGAAAATCCGCCGATAAAAGGGACGGAGCAATATATGCTTTTCCTTTACCCGTTTCTATTTTTTTATTATTTCTTTTTCTGATCTCTTCCATTAAGCTGTCCTAATTTGTCCCTTCGACCGGTTTTTTACCATTAAGAGGGCTGTTTGCATCAGCAGGCCCCAAAAAAAGAAATACCTTCTGCCCGGCAACTATCTTTGCGCCCGGCCCCGGCTTTTGGGAGGAGACCGCCACATCCATCCCGGAATTGCCGCCCATACCGGAATTAAAGACAGGCGCCAGACCAAGCGCCGTGGTCACGTTTTGCGCCTGCGCAACGCTCATGCCCGTGAAATCAGGGCAGTAATAGCTTACCTCAGAGGGGCCGTTGCTTACAATAAGGGACACAGGCCCGCTCTTTTCACCGGGATTCGGGTCCTGCGCCATGACGGACCCCTTGGGCCAATTGCCGGAATAGACAGAGATGGTTTTTAAAACCTTGAGTCCTGCCCGCTCAAGAAAAGAAACAGCGTCAGCCAGGTTTTTGCCCAGCACGGAAGGCATTTGCGCTGTCGAGGGGCCAAGGCTTAAGACCACTTTAACAGAGCTGTCGAGCCTGGCGCTTTCGCCCGCGGCGGGTTCCTGGGTGAGGATGAAGCCAGGCGGGATCACAGGGTCAAAGTTCTTGCCTTTTACCTTCAGCTTTAGCCCGATGTCAGTAAGCTCGCTCAACGCCGCCTCCGGCTTCTGTCCTTTCAGGTCCGGCACCGCGACCTTTTTATTCAGAATGATGACTTTATAAGTCAAGAAACCAGAGCCTATCCCCAAAAGGATAAACAAAAAAAACAGGAGGATCTTTTTCTTCATCGTTTCCTTAATTTTGCCATAAAAAATCCGTCCATGTCCTGACGGTGCGGATACGTCCTTAAAAATCCGTTCCCATAAAAGGGCAAAAGGAAGCCTGGAATGTCCTTGTCCAGGTGAAGATCATCTCCTTTTGAGAGGGCAAAAAATTCGTTTATTACCATCTCACCTTCGTCGGGCTCAGTGGAGCAGGTGGAATAAACCAGGACGCCGCCCTTTTTAAGGGCGCGCGCGGCGGCCATAAGCATGCCCAGCTCTTTTTTGCCGGACCCGGCCAGCCATTCTTCACTGTGCCTGTATCTGGAGTCCGGATTGCGCCTGATGACCCCAAGCGATGAGCATGGCGCGTCCAGCAATATCCTGTCAAAATATTCCGGCCTCCCGTGGACCATGCCGTTCTTACCGGTTATGTCTTCCTGGGCGGCGGTAACGGAGGTTATTCCGAGCCTGGACACATTTTCCTCGATCATGGCTATCCTTTGCGGGTCGGTATCCAGTGCCGTGATCTCTCCCTGGTCTTTCATGATCTCGGCTATATGCGTGGTTTTCCCTCCCGGAGCCGCGCAGGCATCCAGAATTTTTTCTCCTGGAATGGGCGCAAGCAGAAATCCGGCAAGCTGCGCGGCCTCGTCCTGGGCTATGCAAAACGGTTGGATGAACTCCAGGTCGCGGAAGGCAACATGTTGTTGCCCCTGTGAAGTATCAATTTTTACGCCAACCGGGCTTACCGGGGTGGGTGCGGCATTTATGCCTTTTGAAGCCAGCATTCCCAGCACCTCATCGCGGGTTTTCCTGAGAGTGTTGACCCTGAGCACAAGCGGGGGGATGCGGTTGCCGGCCTCGGCCAGGGCCAGCGCCTCATCCGCCCCGAACCTCTGCACCCATCTTTTTATCAGCCAGAGCGGAGTGGATGTTAACGTGCTGACGGCCTTTGCCCGGTCCGCATCCGGCCGGGGATTTTGGGCGGCGGCCTTCAGTTTGTCCAGCCTTTCTTTTATCCTGTCTTTGCCCCTGGCGGCGTTTCTCAAGACGGCGTTTACTAGCGCGGGCTTTCCGCTGGGAAATCCTCTTTCTTTTTCAAGCTGCACCGCCTCGTTTACCGCCGCCCTCTCCGGGATGCGCGTAAAGATCATCTGGTAGAGGCCCACCCTCAGGTTATCGAGTGTCGCGGTATCCCTGGGCGTTTTGCTTAAAAATTCCGAAAGCAGATGATCAAGGAGGTATTGCCGTCTCAGGACGCCGTAAACCAGTTCCATGAAAAGCGCCCTGTCTCGTTTACTGATGGAGCCGGGAATTGAACCGGCTGCGGCATCGAGTGCCTCCTTTGGGCGGGCGCCTTTCCTTATCTCTTCCAGCGCCTGCAGGGCAAGCATGCGGATGTTATATGGCATCTGAACATCTCTCTTTCGCTCCAAGATCAATTTTGAGACAGGTCCTGAAAAACTTTTTTATTTTTCCCTTTTGTAATAATATATTAACCGGGTTTCATATTATATTTCCTGCGGTCTTTTCGCGGGCGGTTTTTTAATTTTTGAACAATGAAAAAGATAACGATTTTTTTCACATGATAAAAAAAATAACGATACTGGGCTCGACGGGCTCCATCGGAAAAAGCGCGCTTGAGGTGGTTGAAAAATACCCGGAGCGCTTCAAAGTGGTTGCGCTTGCGGCATGCAAAAACCATGAGCTGCTGCTGGAGCAGATAAGGAAGTTCAAGCCGGAACTGGCTGCCCTTTCGGACCCGGACGCCGCCGGCGCCATTGATGGAAAGGCAGGCATACCCGTCTTAAGCGGAAAAGAAGGGATCAACAAGGCAGCCGCATATGAGGGGGCGTCTTTCGTCATTTCAGCGATAGTCGGTTTTGCAGGCCTTGCTCCCACGCTTGCAGCCATACGGGCCGGTCATGACATAGGCCTGGCCAACAAGGAGGCGCTTGTCACGGCAGGCAGCGTGGTCATGGAGGAGGCCCGGAAGCACGGTGTGAAAATACTCCCGGTGGACAGCGAGCACAGCGCCGTTTTCCAGTGCATCGACGGCCGGTCCTGCATGTCCGGCAACGGCGGGCAACAAGAACAAAAAAAACAAAAACCCTTTGATGGAGAAATAATCCTTACCGCCTCGGGCGGCCCTTTTCTTGGCAGAAGCCGTGAAGAGCTTGAGTCCGTTACGGCAAAGGAGGCCGTAAGCCATCCCAACTGGAAAATGGGCATGAAGATATCTGTGGATTCGGCGACGCTTATGAACAAGGGGCTGGAAGTGATTGAGGCGCACCACCTTTTCCAGGTCCCGCCGGAACGCATAAAGGTGCTTGTCCACCCGCAAAGCCTGGTCCACTCCATGGTGGAATTCCCCGATGGTTGTCTTATAGCGCAGCTTTCCGTGCCCGACATGAAGGCGCCCATCGCCTATGCCCTTTCCTACCCCGAAAGGCTCCAGGGTGTCATCCCCCGGCTCGATCTTACACGCTCGGGGGCACTCTCTTTCATGAGCCCCGATACCGGGACTTTCCCTTGTCTGCTTTACGCCTATGAGGCCATCAGGAAAGGCGGCACCTCACCGGCAGTTTTAAACGCCGCGAACGAGGTGGCCGTGGAGGCCTTTCTCTCCGGCTACATTGGGTTTAACGATATTCCTGTTATAATTAAAAAGACCATGCAAAGCCACTTGAGCCAGAGCCTCCCCGATGAAAGAGCAGTCTTCCTCGCGGACTCGGCTGCCAGGAAATCCGCAGCAAGCCTTGTGGAAGAAATAAAGAGGGAAAGAAGGAGATAGTTTTTGATCCTGCTCTGGGCCGTTGTACTCCTGGGCATACTTGTATTCGTTCATGAATTCGGCCATTTCCTGTTTGCCAAACTCTTGGGCGTAAAAGTCCTTAAATTTTCCCTTGGCTTCGGGCCGAGGGTCGCCGGATTCAAAAAAGGGGACACCGAGTACCTGCTGTCGGCCCTGCCGCTTGGCGGATACGTGAAGATGCTTGGGGAGGAACAGGGTGAAGAGCTGGACCCTGCCCAAAAGCGCTTCGCCTTCAATTTTCAGCCCGTCTGGAAACGAATAACGATCGTTTTTGCCGGACCTTTCTTCAACGTCCTTCTGGCTTTTCTTATCTTTTGCGTCCTGCTGGCCGTCAAACTTCCCATAAACATCCCCAAATTTTCCGATATTACCCCGAATGTGGGTGCGGTAATGAAGGGTTCCCCCGCGGAAAAGGCCGGGATCATGCCCGGAGACCTGATAACAGCTATAAACGGAAAGCCCGTGAGCACTTGGATGGAACTTGTGGCGGTGGTCAGCTCTCAGGCCGGGCATGAGATATCCCTTACGGTCAGAAGGGGACGCGGGACGCTGAATTTCAAGCTGGTCCCGGAAGCCGTTAAGGAAAAGACGATGGAAGGGCAGATGGTGACGGTCGGAAGGATAGGCATTCAGAGGGCCGGGGACGCCATTCCTTTTTATATCATAACGGCAAAAAGCGTTTTGGCCGTGCCGTACAAGGCCTCGGTCGCAACTTACAGGCTTACGGTCTTTATCTGCCAGTCCGTAAAGAGCCTTATCACGGGGGTCTTTTCTCTCAGTTCCATCGGCGGCCCCATCACCATTGTCCAGGAATCCGGCAAGGCTGCGTCCCTTGGTTTGTTTGCCTATCTGATGTTCATGGCCTTTATCAGTATAAATCTCGCCGTCCTGAACCTCCTGCCTGTTCCAATACTGGACGGGGGGCATATCTTCTTTTTTGCGGTTGAGGCCGCAAGGGGCAAGCCGCTTAGCGAAACTACCCAGACGAACCTTCAGAGGTTTGGGCTTTTTCTTCTTGTAATTCTTATGGCCTTTGCGGTCAGAAATGACATAGTGAGGCTCATCGGGGGCGGTTGATGTCTTTTAGCCCGAAAAAAACAAAAAAAAGTACAGGGATCAAAAAAAATGCCGTAAAGATACAGACCTCCGCGGGCGGCGTTATATACAGGCCGTCTCCCGGCGGTTTTTCCCCAGAGGTGGCCCTGGTTTCCGTGAAGGGGGGGAAGGTATGGACGCTGCCAAAAGGCAAGGCCGATGGCAAAGAGAGCCTGGAGGAGACCGCGCTCAGGGAGGTTTCTGAAGAAACCGGACTCAGAGGCGAGCTGGCCGGAAGGCTTGGGGAGATAACTTACTGGTATTTTCTCCCGGAGAAGATACGCTGCAAAAAGACGGTCCACTTCTTCCTGATGAGATACATAAGCGGAAGCACGGAGGACCACGACTGGGAGGTGGACGCCGCCGCATGGTTCCCGATAGAGAAGGCCCTCGGCGCCGTTTCGTACAAGGGCGACAGGGAGATGCTGGAGAAGGCAAAAAAAATGAT
>JAKAGP010000087.1 GCA_021825785.1 Nitrospirota bacterium | reverse complement strand
CTCGCGGTCATGAACATAGTAAAAAAAGACCCCGATATCTCCGCATTCATGTCTGCTATAGGGCCAAGCCCGTTCAGCCCGGCCGCCAATGCCGGGCGCATTTTCATGCGCCTTAAGCCGCGCAACGAGCGTCCAGGCGCAGACACGATAATACAGGAACTCCGTCCGAAACTGGCCAGCATACCAGGGATCAGCGTGTTCATGCAAAATCTGCCCCCAATACGGATAGGCGGCACCCTTACAAAAAGCCAGTACCAGTTTTCACTTCAAAGCCCGGACACGGCGGAGCTCTACAGGATAGTCCCCCGGCTTGAGGCCAGAATGAGGCAGATTCCGGGGCTTGAAGATGTCACAAGCGACCTGCAGATAAAAAACCCGCAGATAAACATAAACATAGACAGAAACAAGGCATCCTCTCTTGGCTTGACCGCCCAGCAGATAGAAAACGCTCTTTATACCGCCTACGGTTCAAAGCAGATATCCACTATCTACGCTGCCAATGACGAATACCAGGTCATTATGGAGCTTGAGCCCAAATACCAGATGGACCCTGAAGCCCTCTCCCTGCTTTATGTGCGCTCAAGCTCAGGACAACTCGTCCCTCTTAATACCGTTGCAAGCATTACGCGGGGCGTAGGTCCCCTGACCATAAATCACATAGGCCAGATACCGGCCGTTACGCTCTCGTTCAATCTGAAACCAGGGGTAGCCCTTGGCGACGCCGTGACAAAGGTGCAGAAAGTGGCGGAGCAGGTCATCCCGTCTTCGATCACGACCAGCTTTCAGGGCGCAGCGCAGGCGTTCCAGGCCTCTGTGACCGGTTTGGGCCTGCTCCTGATCGTGGCCATACTGGTGATCTACATCGTGCTTGGCATATTGTATGAGAGCTTCATTCACCCATTGACTATACTTTCAGGCCTCCCATCGGCCGCCTTTGGCGCCCTGCTCACCCTGTACATTTTCCATATGGAGCTTAATATCTATGCGTTCGTGGGCGTGATCATGCTGATAGGCATCGTGAAGAAAAACGCCATCATGATGATAGACTTCGCGCTGGAGGCCGAAAGGAAGGAAGGCAAGGCCCCGGCTGAAGCCATTTTCCAGGGATGCCTCATACGTTTCCGCCCCATAATGATGACCTCCATGGCCGCAATGATGGGGACGCTTCCCATAGCCATAGGTTTTGGGGCCGGGGCCTCATCCCGCCGCCCCCTGGGAATGGCGGTAGTGGGCGGGCTGCTTTTCTCTCAGCTCATAACACTTTATATAACGCCAGTCATCTATATCTACATGGACAAGCTGCAGAACAAGCTGGGGAAACGTTCCAGCGCAGCCGCCCAGTAGCTGCCTCCCAGACCGTTAAAAAACCCTACGGTCTTATTTTCCTGTTTTTTGTTTTTTGTTTTTTAAAATTTATTACAGGAACAAAACGGCCTCCCGTGAAGAAACCCTCTTTGGCGCCCTGGGCGTCTCGGCCGGGTAACCCACCGGGACGATGGCAACGGGCCTGAGCCATGAGGGCAGGTCCAGGACCCCGGAGACGCCCTCCTCGCTGAATGCACCCACCCATACGCTCCCAAGCCCAAGCTCATGGGCCGCAAGCATCATGCCCATGATACTGATAGAAGCATCCTGAACGCAGTATAGGCCTGTCCCGCGCGGGCCGTATTTTGAGACAGCCCTTTCGTCAGCGCAGGCCACTATGACAATGGGAGCGCCTGCCAAAAAACGCTGCCCCAACGCCTCCTCGCCCAGCCTTTGTTTAAGGGCGGCATCCCTTACAAAATAGAATTTCCTGGACTGCAGGTTTCCTGCGCTCGGGGCCCACAGGAGGGCATCGATGAGCCTTTCCACCGCATCTTGGGGGATGTCCTTTTTTTCAAAACACCTGATGCTCCGTCTTTCCTTTATCGCGGTATAAACATTCATAAAGGACCTCCTGGCCTATCTTACCCCAACAAAATGGCCTTTTTGACTTTTTGTTTTGCTTTTTATTTTATTTTTATTTTTACGGCTGCAATAAAAAAGGGGGCCATGCCAAATGGCATGTCCCCTTAAGTTTTTATCGAGAACGTTTGTTAAATGTTCCGTGTCTTCGATCTTCTTCTTAAAAGCAACGCGCACGCAAGGCCTGCACCCAGAAGAAACAGCGTGGAAGGCTCCGGTACCGGTTGGTAAACCAGTTGGTTTTGCTCGATGTTCCCGCAGGAATCCACAATGTTGAGCACCTCGGTGCCCCATTTGCCTGAAGGGTTACCCGATGCAAGGTTATTTTTCAAGTAATCATTCTCATAGGCATCATACCAAGCGGAATAGTTGGGATCAGTTGGATCCGTATCCGTTGAAAACGATCCCAGCGTGCCCTCACCCTGGAGGTCCCAAAGCAGATTTTGAAAATCGGCCTGCTGGGAGGAATCCAGCGTACCAAACCGGCCGGTCGAATATTGCGCATAGAGCCAGTTGACGGAGCCTTGAAGCGAACCTTCACCTGCTATCGAGGAGTTGAAGGTATTTGTAGCGGGGTTCAATCCGACTATGTCCGACACTTTCCCTATGGTATACGTACTCCAGCCGATGTCCACGTTGTCCTGGATGCAGAACGTTCCGATCGTGAATTTATTTGTACCATCCGCTATTTTAAAGTCCATTATGCCGGCCCCGTAGCCGCTATAGCCGGTCCAATTGGCGCTGGACAGCGTAATGGAATCACCGGCATCGACATAAGGCGTCGCAAAAGCTGCCGGAGCGGCCACCATAAGAATCAACGCCGCCAAACAAATTATTCTTAATCTATTCACCCTTGAACTCCTTTTTGAAAACCTTAATTTACTACCACTTCTTAATTATTCATATTGCAAAAACTATACCCACTGCAAAGCAATTGATTTCAAAAGATATTTAAATGACGCCTTAAAAGAAGCTGTAAGGAATTCCTGACAACTTTCGGAAAACTTTACAGTTTCAGGACTTTTTCCTAAAAATTTTCTCAGCAACAGGGAGGGAAAAAATTATGAACCAAAAATCAAAAAAAGAAAATCAGGAAAACCACCCGAGGGCATCTTTTACGGCGGCCATAGTGGCCCTTGCGGCTCCTCCCGCTTTTTTTGCCCCTTCGTTCACCACATCTTTCAGGTAGGCGGGGTTTTCCTTGAGGGACTTTCTTTTCTCCCAGATCGGCTCCAGCACGCGGGTGACATTCTTAATGAGCACGCCCTTGCAGTCCAGGCATCCTATGCCCGCGCTTATGCACCCCTTCACCACCCAGTCCTTCTCTTTGGAGGTTGAGAATATCTTGTGCAGATGGTAAACGGGGCAAAGCTCCGGGTTGCCCGGATCGGTGCGCCGCTTTCTGGCAGGGTCGGTCATCATCGTTTTTATCTTTGAAACCATCTCTTCAGGCGTGTCGCTAAGGTAAATGGCGTTGCCGTAGCTCTTGCTCATCTTCCTGCCATCCACTCCCGGCACCTTGGGGAATTCGGTCAGGAGTCCATCGGGCTCCGGCAAAACTGCGCCATACAGGTGATTGAACCTGCGGGCGATCTCCCGGGTTATCTCCAGGTGTGGGAGCTGGTCCTGGCCCACGGGCACGTAGTCCGCCCTGTATAGGAGGATATCGGCGGACTGCAAAACCGGGTATCCAAGGAATCCGTAGGTGGACAAGTCCCTGTCCTGCAGTTCCTCTCTTTTTTCCTTGTACGTGGGGACCCTTTCCAGCCAGCCAAGCGGGGTGACCATGGAAAGGACCAGATGAAGCTCGGTATGTTCGGGCACCATGGACTGGATGAATATTGTGCATTTTTCCGGGTCCAGCCCCGCAGACAGGAAATTCAAAAGCAGGTCCATCGTGCTTTCTTTTATAACTGATGGGTTCTGATACCCCGAGGTGAGCGCGTGCCAGTCCGCGACAAAGTAGAAGCACTCATACTGGTCCTGGAGCCGCACCCAGTTCTGAAGGGCTCCCACCAGGTTGCCCAGGTGGAGCTTCCCGCTTGCCTGCATCCCGCTTAAAACCCTTTTCATATGCCTAAAAACTCCCTTTTGTAAAGATATTCATGATTACCAGCAAAAACCTCATCATGGGGTCTATGAAATAAGAGGCAAGCCCGGTGAATATAAGCAGCATGACGATTATAAAACCATACCTCTCCAGCTTCTCAAAGGTATAGGCCTGCCTTGCCGGAAGCAGACCGGCCAGCACCCTTCCGCCGTCAAGCGGAGGGATGGGGATAAGATTGAAGGCGGCCAGCAGAAGGTTTACCCATATGCTCTGTTTCAGCATCCCGCCCACTGGCCTGAGGATGCTGTTGAACACCTGGGGGCTTGCCGTCAAGGCCAGGGGTAAAAGGGCGTAGGTAAGCAGGACGCCGCTTATGATGGCAAGCATCATGTTAGTCACGGGCCCGGCAAGGGCGCTCAGCGCCATTCCCTTCCTGGGGTTTTTGAAGTTGTATGGGTTTATGGGCACCGGCTTGGCATAGCCGAAGACGAACTGCCCTTTCGTCAACACAAGAAGAGCAAGTGGCATGAGCACTGTGCCGATGGGGTCTATGTGAGCCAGGGGATTGAGGGTGAGCCTTCCCATCGACTTCGCAGTCCTGTCCCCCTGGAGATAGGCCACATATCCATGCGCCACCTCATGAAGGGTGACGGCAATAAGGATAGGGACAAGAGATAAGGACACCTGCCTTAAAATGCTATCCATTTATTCCTTCCAGGAATCGAATGTAAGGATCCTCCTTATTTATCATATGCGCTCGCTTGCCCTTCGGGGGGGACGCTCGCTATCCATTTGTAAACCTTTGCTTCTTTCATGGTTTGATGTATAGATTAACATTTTTTGAGGGCTGATAGCCCCCGAAGGGAAACCGTCATCACCTGGCGGCTAACCGCTTTACATAAAAAAAGGAGCGTTTCCGCCCCCTTTTTTACGAACTTTAGCCTTTCGTGTTTTTTTAAACCGGGTTCAGCACCTTGTCTATCACTGTCCTTGCCACTACAAGGGGGTCTATGAAAGAACTGTCCATGTCCTGCTCCAGGTCCCTCTTGTTAGAGAGATAAGTGATCCTGTCCTGCATACGGTCGCGGAGGAACTCCATATAGGCGGCAACCCTCTGCGGCTTGTATTTTTTATCGTAGTCCGGACCGAAGAGGTCGTTTCCGTTTTTAGGGATGGACAGGCCCTGGAAGCGCTTCCAGTCCCGCCATTCTATATTGCCCCGCACAAGCTCGGTCATGATCTTTAACGAAAGCTCCTTGGGGATGTCTATAAGGCCCTCGGGAAGCCCGAAGGCGTGGGTGTTCATAATGTAGCACTCGCAGCCGGCCTTGAACAGCTTCATGAACTGCTGGCAGTCAAGAAGCAGGGGATGCACCCGGAAGGGGTTGGCGAATGGCTCTATTACCAGTTTATTCAGCTCCTTGGGGTCCACGTTTTCCACCCCTTTGGCCCTGAGCGTTGAAAGCGAGGCCCCCATTGCCACGGCCAGGCCCGCTGAATTTATCTTGCATATGGGAGGCAGGCTGGTGTCCTTCTGCAGCCATATGACCTTGCCGGGCGCA
This sequence comes from Nitrospirota bacterium, assembly GCA_021825785.1. The sequence goes on along the minus strand of JAKAGP010000087.1, from coordinate 1,588 downwards.
GCGCAGAAATCGGCATGGTTGAACATGTCACGGGACTTTATGCAGCGGCCGTTGTCGTTCCTTATGTCCTCGGCCACTATCTTCCGTTCACCCCCGGGCGTTTCGAGGACGGCCACGTTCTGCGCAGAGTAAAAATAGCGGATGATAGGATCGTTGAACCGGACCGCGTCCGTCTTGTCAAAGAGAGAGGGTTCAAGCGCCGTAGTAAGGTTGTTCTCGAAATCTATGAGGAAGGCGTCATCGTGCACCACGGTCACCTTTTCACTGGGCTTCAGCGTACCCTCATGGTCCAGACTGTTGGTTATGGAGGATTTGCCGGAGCCTGACAGTCCAAAGACTGCCACGGGAGGGTTGTTGCCAATGGTTTTGATCCCGCCATGGCAGGCCACCATGTTATGGCGCACACCTACCGTCCAGGCCAGGGTCAGAGTGCCTTTTTTCCTTTCGCCGAAATACCTCATGCCCAGGATGGCGATGCAGTTTTCCTTTTCGTCTATTATGACCAGCCCGCTTGGATGGTCCGGATGCTTCCATTCGGGATCCGCCACGACGAGGATATCGGGCTCGTTGAGCACCCTGGATTTCCTGAACGTAGTGGCCCAAGGCTCTATGAACGGCATGAAATTGAACCCCCAGTCCATCATGTTCTTGGCGTCCGTTTCCGGTGAGAGCAGATGGGCCTTTATCATGAAGCTGGGGTGCAGCCCAACTATTCCCTCAAGCCATAGGCCCGGCCTGCGGTTCAACTGGTAAAGCGCCTCCAGCAGGATGCCTTGCAGCTTGTCCCTGTCTTCTTTTGAAAGCTCCCTGACAAGCCGCCTTGCCTTGGCGGTCCTGCCCACAACCCCTCCGTCATTTGATATGAGCACCTTTGCATCCGGCGGGAGGCCGAACCGCTCCGGCTGGTACATGGGTTCCGTGGTCTCAATGACTTCAGGCTGCTTCAGGGCAAGCTGGTACAGATCAGCCATCCCCACCTTTCTTACGGAATTTGCCAGAAAGGCGGATTCTACCGCCGCCCTCCACGCCGATAACGGTTTTTTCTGGAAAGTTGCCATTCATGCCTCCAAGAATTCGATTAGATATTTTTAGCCTAAAATGTAAAATTTGTCAACTTAAAGCGTGATTTTCTTCACTTCGGGCCATTTTTTTCTAATTAGCGGAGCAAAAAATGAAAAATTTTTCAAAAAAAAGCCTAAAAAAGCCTAAAAATATTTTGCAAAGCTTTTCCTTTCTAAACTATGGAACTCTACTAAAAACAATATTTGTTATAATCAGCGCATGAGGCTTGGGGTTTTGATAACGGACTCCGGTTACCGGGAAATGGTTGTGCCCATCCTGAGGGCCGCCATAAGGAGAGGGGATGAGGTAAACATATTCCTTATGGACGACGGATGTTTCATGTCGAAGGACCTTGAATTCATAAATACGGTGTCCGGAAGGCTCAAGGTGAACGTATGCGATTTAAACCGCGGGCAGCGAAACCTTGAACTGCCTGGCGAGATACAGGCTGGAAGCCAGTACGACAATATCTCCATGGTGCGCTGGTGCGACCGGCTGCTGGTGTTCTGAATGCCGGAGACAAAGC
>JAKAGP010000086.1 GCA_021825785.1 Nitrospirota bacterium | reverse complement strand
CTCGGAGGCGACCGCGCCGCAGCTCCTGGCAATCACGATAACGGCGACAAAAAGGGGGCCAAGCTCCTTCACAACCGAGACAAGCACCTTCCCTGTTAGGGCGGCATCCATGCCGGCGAACCTGCTTACCTGGGTGATTATGACTAAGCCGATGAGAAGCGCGATGGCCGCTATTTTGCTGAGCGCCTCCACGCCGGTGAAATATATCTGCCTGTAGCAGACAGTTTTTACCGGGCGCCGGCGCAAATCGCGGAATTTTTCGGCCGAAATGAAAAACAGCTCCAGCGCCCCCGCGGATTGTCTGAAAAAATCCAGGACGCCGGCCTCCAAATTGCGGAAACCGGCGGCCTTCAAGATGGCGTTTCCATCACCCGCGTTATCGCTCTCCAGTCCCCGCATACGCAATCCGTAAAAACCCGCTGATTATAAACGCCTTTTTTGCCCAAAGTCAAATAACTTGCTGCCGGTTGTCAAGGCCAAATAGAAATGTCCTACTTTGGGCAAAGTAGAAATGACCGGAAAAGGAAAAAGGGGACGGTTCTATTTAATTGGCATTTTGACTTTGGCGGTAGGGGCAGGGCTTGCTCTGCCCTGTTTTTTTTGCCGTTTAAAAACCCAGCTTAAAAATTCAGTATCTGCAAAAAAGCCCGCGGGGACGGGAATTATGACTGGAGAAGCAGGGCGTTCAGGCTGTCCCTCAGGGCCTCGATCATGTAAGGCTTGTTCAGAAACGCGGAAAAGCCGTAAGACCTGTAATCCGAAACCACCGGGCTGTCGGAGTATCCGCTGGACACGATGGCCTTTATACCGGAGTCTATCTCCCGAAGCCGGCCCAGGGCCTGCTCTCCGCCCATGCCCCCCTTGACCGTCAGGTCGAGGATGACGACATCGAATGGCCTGCCCTCGTCCCTGGCCCGCTTGAACTTTTCAATCGCCTCCTCTCCATTTGCAGCGCAGACAACATCATGGCCCAGGATATCGATCATCGCCTTTACCACCTGTGTCACAATATCCTCGTCGTCCATGAAAAGGATATTCCCCTTGCGCGCCATACGTGCGGCCGGCCGCGGGGAGGGCTGCTCGTCCGCCGGCCCCGTTGCCGCAGGCAGAAAGACGGTAAAGGTGCTGCCCTTGCCGGCCCTGGAGGCCGCCCCGATCACGCCGCCGTGGTTCCTGACGATGGAATACGATGTTGCCAGCCCGAGTCCGCTGCCTCTCTGCTTGGTCGTGAAATAAGGGTCGAATATCCTGGACAGGTAGTGCTCGGGTATGCCAATGCCCGAGTCCCGGACGGATATCTTCACGAATTTGCCCCCTTTGGGCAGAGATGCGCTGCTTCCCACGGGGACCTCCACGTTCCCGGCGGAGATCGCCACGGCGCCGCCCTCCGGCATCGCCTCATTCGCGTTAAGGATAATGTTCTGCATTACCTGGCCGATCTGCCCTTCGTCAGCCTCGACATGCCACAGGTCCCGGCTGATATCGGCGTCGAAATGGCAGCGGGAGCCGCTCAGGGCGAAATTCGCGGCGTTTTCTATAACTGCCTTCAGGCTGATATTCTTCTTCACCGGACTGCCGCCCTTGGAGAATGTCAGAAGCTGGATGGCGAGGCTGACGGACATGTTCAGGGCCTTTTCCGCCTGTTCGAGCCTGGCAAGCGCAACTTCCTCCCGGTCCAGGCTCAGCTTCGCCATCGATATGTTTCCGAATATGCCCTGCAGAAGGTTGTTGAAGTCGTGGGCAATGCCGCCGGCCAGGGTCCCGATCGCCTCAAGCTTCTGGCTCTTCAACTGCTCCGCTTCAAGCAGGTGCCTCTCGGTTATGTTATGGATCGTCTCGATTGCCGACGTGACGGAGCCCGAGGAGTCCCTGAGGGGAAACGCCTTTGTCTCCACATACATGATTTTGCCATTGGGGTCTTCATGTTTGTGCATGGCCGTGCAGGGCTGGCCGGTCTCGAACACCCTTTTTACCGCGCACTCTTCTCCCCGCTCATCGCAGGGCCGCGCCGCCCTGTGGGAAACTTCATAGCAATGCCTGCCGATGATGCCGGCGCTTGTGGCGTTGTTCCACGCGCAGTAAGCCTTGTTTGCCGTCAGGATGCTGAAATCGCGGTCCACCACCAGAAAGCCCTCGTCCACGTTGTCGAGGATGTTCCTTATGAACTCTTCGCTCCGGCGGAAGGCCTCCTGCATCTTCTTGCGTTCCGTGATGTCCACATGGGTGCCCACCAGACGCAGCGGCATGCCGCCGGAATCGCGCACCAGGAAAGCCCGGGAAAGGATATCAAGATATTCTCCGTCCTTTCGCCTCAAACGGTATTCTATCTCGAACTTGTCAGCCCGGCTCTCCAGGAACCCCCGGACAAACGCAAAGCAAGAGTCCCTGTCGTCCGGGTGCATCAGCGCCTTGCATGTGTCAATGTGATTGTTAAGCTCTTCATCGGCGTAGCCCAGCATGGCCTTCCAGCGCGGCGAAAAATACACCTCATCCGTCTTCAGGTTCCAGTCCCAGAGGCCGTCAGTCGCGCCGAGCATGGCCAGCCGGAAGCGCTCCTCGCTGCTTTGAAGCGCATCCTCCGCCTGCTTGCGGGCCGTGATGTCCGTCTGCAGAGAGACATAGACCTCGCCGTACTGCGGATGATGCAGCGCCGATACGGAGGCATGGCTCCAGAAGGTTGTCCCGTCCTTCCTGACGTTGAGCACCTCGCCGTGCCATTTGCCTGTCTTTTTAAGAGCCTCACCGATCCTCTCCGCCGTCCCCGAAGGGTCCCCCGCCGCCGGGGCGTTGACCACCGATACGTGTTTGCCGTTCATCTCGCCAGCGGCGTAGCCGAACATCTCCTCCATCCTCGGATTGGCGTAAATAATCCTGAGATCTTTTGCGCTTACGAGATAGATGCCCTCTGAGATGTTTCCGATGATCTCGCTTTGCAGCCGCATCGCGCCATCTGCCCGCTTACGTTCCGTGATATCGCGCCAGATGGCGTGCAGGACGGTCTGCCCGGATAAGGCAAGAGGTTTTATAATGACATGGACATCCCTTGCCTCTCCCTCTTTTGTCCTGTGCTTTACATCGAATTCGGCCCCGCCACTGCTCAATATCCGGCCTATGCGGGCCTGTGTTTCGGCGGCGGACTCGAAGGGATCGATATCGGCAATGGAAAGATTCGCGAACTCCTCCCGCGTATATCCGAGGTCGCGGTGCGCCGTCTCATTGGAATCCAGGATCGTTCCCCGCGTGTCAATGATCACAATGCCATATGGGGACTGTTCGAAAAGGGCTTTATATTTTATTTCCGCATCGTTGTTGCCATGCGGCCCCCCTGTCCGCGGGGTCCTGGAGACGATCGTGCCGTTAATCCTGTCAGGGGGAGTTGCCATTCAGACAGTATATGGAGCTTTTTTCACCATAAAAAAGCCCTCCCGGGGCCACGCACATCATATCATGTTTGCCTAAAAAAAACTACAGGAGGGAAAATCGGCGACTCCAAACAAACGGGTATAAGAGAAGCGCGTGCAAGACAGAAGGCGGATGGGGGCATGCGAGCGGCTTTTTTTGCCGTTATCCGGACAGGGACGTCCGGATAGAAAAGCCTCGGAGGCAGCCATGGATGGCTGCCGAGAATGATGCGAGCCATGCTCCCATCCGCCTTCTGCCCCCGCTCTGCATTGCCAAACTGATGCACTACCGAAAAATTGACTCCATGCCGCATAAGGGTATAATTTGGCTATGAAAAGGCTGATATTCGCGCCCGTCATCGTTGCCGCCCTCATGATTGCCGCCTGTGCCGGGCCGGTAATAAAGGAGGACCTGCTCGAAAGCGGCATAAGGAACGTGCCCATGACGGAGCTTGCCGCGCATCCGGAGAGGTACAGGGGGAAGCTCTTCATCCTTGGCGGCATAATTGCCAACACCACGGTGACGGACAAGGGGACGGTAATAGAGGCCCTCTACGTGCCGGTGGACAAGAAAGGCTATTTCGAAAAGGCACCGGGGCTTGGAAGATACAAGGCCTTCTGGCCCAAATCCAGCGGCATCCTGGACCCGATGACCTACAGCCGCAACAGGCGCATAACAGTGGCGGGGACATTCGAGGGAATCAGAAGGGGAAAGCTGGACAAGACAATCTATGCCTTTCCTTATTTTGACGCCGTGCAGATATTCCTGTGGAAAGAGACCCCGGCATATCCCTCTTATTACTACGGACCTTCTTATTACGGTCCCTATTACTCTTATCCTTATTACTACCCCTATCCAAATTACCCTTATGGCTATGGGTTCGAGTTCGAGCAGGGGCCGGAAGAGCAGGAGGAGCTCGAAAGGAACGAATTCCGCGAGCCGGAAGAGAGGCCTGAATTCGAGGAGCATGAATTCGAAAGGCAAGAAGCTCCGGAGGGGCCCCGAAGGTAAGCGGCCCTCGCAGGTTCTCCCGGCGCCCGCCGTCTGAATTGACAGGCGCGTGCCAGAAGAGCTATTGCGTGGTTCCCCTGCACAAATCATTCTTCATTGACGCCTGCCCTGCCGGTCCTTGACTTCCATGCGGCCGGAAGTAAATAATTGCGAAATGCGGAATGACTCCGGCATATGAAGAGGATATCGCGCGAGGAATTCACCGGGATATTCCAGTCGCTTCAAAATGCGCCCGCGCGGCTCATTGAGGACATCATCTCCAGGGCCGTCCTTCGCCGCTTTCCCGCCGGGATGCTCATCTACTCCGAGGGCGACGCCTGTCCGGCCATCGCCTTTGTGCTCTCCGGCGAGATACGCGTCTACAAGGCTGCGGAGGGCGGCAGGGAGATCACCCTTTATGAGATCGGCAGCGGGGAAACGTGCATCCTGAATGCCTCCTGCGTCCTCGCCAACACCTCATATTCGGCCAGTGCGGTCTCGGTAAAGGAAGGCGAGATGCTGCTCGTCCCGGCAGACGATTTTCGCAGGCTGATGGAGACAAGCGAGGATGTGAGGCGTTACCTCTTTGAAATCATGAGCCGCCGGCTAGCCACTGTAATGGCCCTTGTCGAAGAGGTGGCCTTCGGCAGGATGGACATAAGACTCAGGGAATATCTTTCGGAAAAGATGGAACACGGCGTCCTGAGGTCAACACACCAGAAGATAGCCGGCGACCTGGGGACCTCCAGGGAGGTAATAAGCAGGCTGCTGAAGGATTTCGAGCGCAAGGGCATTGTGGCCCTCTCCCGGGGCGAAATCGCCCTGCTTAAGCATTGAACCCCTTCCACCCTTTTGTAACTTTGTCACATACAGCCGCGCCGGTTGGCTGCTATATTTAATAAGGTAAAAGTCCACTTCAGGAGGCAAAAAATGAAGAAGAACATCGGTTCGGCAGAACGGGTCATAAGGGTTATTGCGGGGCTTGGGATTGTCTCACTGGCCTTTGTCGGCCCGCATTCCCCTTGGGCGTACCTCGGGATCATCCCCCTTGCGACGGGCCTCATGGGATGGTGTCCCCCCTATGCCCTGTTCGGAATATCGACCTGCAAGAGCTGCAAGTAGGTTTTTTCCGGCAGGCAGGTTTACCGGCGCAGTTCCCCCCGCGCAAGGCTTCCCGTTGAAGATGTCCGCCTCTCCGGCCTGGCTTTATCAAACGCGCCCGGCCGGGGAACCGCGCCTCGTCCGGTCTTTGATGAAGCGCCCCTGGACAGCGCCGTCACCAGGCCCTGCAAGCCGAAACGGACCTGGAAGTCCGGAAGCGCCGGGGGGACCTGCACTTCCTGCATCAGGCCGGTGACGTCGATATCGACAAAGTTGCCCCGGTCGCCGGAATAGAAGTTTAACGCAACATACGAGGAGTGGCTCACAAGGGGCGCATCGAAATCCCCCGCGGACAGGCGGCGAAACCCATACTGCACCAGATCGACGAACGTGGGGACGGTCGAAGCGAAGTCCACCTGGTCAACGTAAACCTCTAGGGTCGCGGAGACGATGGCCGCATCGCTCGGGATGGACGGCTGCCCGGTGACGCCGTCCAGCGGGAACGTCAGAAAGGCCCGGAATTCCGGCAGATCGGCATTGGAGCTGTCCTCGCCGAAGAGGACCTCCGATGGACCCGCGGTTACCACATAGGTATTCAGGACCGGGTCGAATTCGATGTCCCCGTCCGATGCAAGATCGCTCAGTATGGTAACGCTGACGGCCTCGGGCGACGGCGGGACTGTGTATGTGACTGCCAGGACAGGAGAAGTGGAGGACGACGTGTCGTCGATGCCAACCAGTCCGGGGCCGGTGATGACTACAGGCTGTCCTCCCCCTCCACCGCCGCATGCAGGCAGGGTCGATGCCAGCAGCGCCATCCCCGCGAAAAGAAGCGCCTTTATTATCCGCACTCTTCACACACCATCAGTTTTAACAGATGAAAAAATGTTTCAGGTTACATAAATTTTAGCAGGGAGGAATTTTTTTACAACGGCATTCCGCTTCCTTCACAAAAGGGGCGCGGATTATGATTTAAATCATAACGCCAATCTGAAAAGTCCCATATAGTACATACATGAGCGGCAACGGCATTGTCACGGGACGCGCAAAAGGCAGGGTAACTCTCCGGATACGGTCGATAGAGCCCTACACCTCGGAATTCACCGCCGGACAAATAGGCGTCATTGCCGATATTGCGGAGCAGTATGGCTCCGGCGCCGCGCACGTAACACCCAGGCAGACAATAGAGGTCCCTCATATCGGCATCGATGAGTTGCCAGTCATTGAAAGGCTGCTGGCCGGCCATGGCCTTTCCGCCGGGTCAACCGGACAATACCTGCGGAACGTCGCCGCCTGCTCGATGTGGTGCCTCTACAATGTCAGCCCCATGAGGGGAGCTGCGCAAAAACTGAATTCTCTTCTGAGCGAAAAAACACTGCCGGGCAAGACCAATATCTCATTGTCCGGCTGCGATTTTTCCTGCGTCCGTTCCAGGACCTCCGATATCGGCGTCATAGCGCGCGCACTGATCGTGAAAACTGAAAAGCCTTGCAAACAGTGTTCCCTGTGCGTTAAAGAGCCCCTCGGATGCCAGGCGGACGCCATCACCCTTACCAGGGAAGGGGTGCATATAGACAGGCGGAAATGCGTCAGATGCGGTTTTTTCTCGGGTATTTGCCGTCCGGGGACAATCGCGGTCAAGGCCAGGGAGTGTGATATCTTCGTGGGAG
>JAKAGP010000085.1 GCA_021825785.1 Nitrospirota bacterium | reverse complement strand
GAGGGGATCGACATAGTGCCGGCCGCCGGAGTGGCCGCGGCCGCTTTAATACAGGCTGTGCGGCAGGGGAAGATACGCCCCGATGAGCCGGTGCTGCTGAATATAACCGGCGGCGGAGAGAAGCGGCTTCTTGAAGACAGGCAGGCGCACCGGGTGGACCCGGTGGTCATATCCAAAAAAATAACGGACGAGGAGATAAGGGAACTGCTGTGCTCGCTGAAGAAAAACTGATAGGAATGCTGGAGGCGGGCGGCGTGGATTTTACGGCCAGCCTGCCCTGCGACAGGATGAAACGCCTTATCGCGATGGTGCCCCGGACATTCTTCCACATACCGCTTACGCGCGAGGAAGAGGGGGCCGGCATCTGCGCCGGGGCCGCGCTTTCTGGCAGGCGGCCGGCCATGTTCATTCAGAATTCAGGCGTCGGCAACATGATAAACGCCCTTCTGTCGCTCACCGGTTTTTATGAGCTTCCCCTGGCCCTGTTCATAAGCCACAGGGGGCTGTACAAGGAAAAGATCGCGGCCCAGAGGCCGATGGGCGAAAAACTGCCCGGCATTCTACGGGGCGCCGGGATAGCCTTTACCAGAATCGAAAAAGCAAAAGACCTTAACCTGATACCCGGAAGGCTCGATCAGGTTTACAGGAAAAATAGAATCCACGCCTTCCTCCTGAGCCCGGCAGTCTGGGAGGAGGCAGAGGCAAAAGACAACATGCCGCAGCCGGTCCTCACTCTGTCATCTCCCGGCGGGAATCTCAGCCGCAGGCAAAGGGTTGCCCCGGCGCAGGGAAAAATTGAAAAGTTGAAACCCAGGCTTACCAGATATGAGATACTCCGCGCGGTCTGGCCCGCGCTTGAATCCAGGGCGGTCGTCTGCAATCTGGGATTTCCCGCGAGGGAGCTCTATCACATAGGGCACAGGCCCTCGCATTTCTACATGCTGGGCAGCATGGGAATGGCGACCCCGATAGGGCTGGGGATCGCGCTCGCCACGAAAAAAGAGATCGTCGTGATAGACGGTGACGGGGCCCTGCTGATGAACCCGGGCACCATGGCCACCGCCGCCTGCCTCCGCCCCGGCAACCTGACCGTCTTCGCCGTTGACAACGGGGCCTACGGTTCCACAGGGAACCAGCCCACGCTTGCCAGGCGGTGCATCGACCTGGAGGAGGCAGCCAGGGGGCTCGGATTCAGGCGCACAATCAAGGCGGCCGGCAAAAGACAGCTCATTCGATCGCTTGAAATAAAGGAGGGGGCGGATAGCCCATCCGCCCCCTCCGGACCCGGATTCATCCATGCACTCGCCCTTCCAGGCAACCGGGAAACACCGGTCATCCCGCTTGACCGCCTGGAGATAAAACGTCAGTTCATGGCTTTTTTAGATTCCCAGACTATTTATTCTCGTCCATACTGCTAAAAACCTTGATGTTCTTCAGGGAGCTCGGGTCCGCCTTCGCGGGATGGCACATCGCGCAGAAATTCTGCATCTTCGCCCCGCCGGCCGTGTCTACCCTGAGGTACTTGTAATTCGGGTTGGACGGATGGGGGTCATGGCAGCTTACGCATTCCAGTTTCCCGTCCCTTAAATCCCATGCCGGCACCTTTGCCACCTTCGGGTTCGGCACTACGTCAAAAGGATGGCTGTGCTCGGGGGAAATGGGATCTATGCCCATCCCGCCGTTGTTCGGCGTCTGATGGCAGCCGAGGCACAGGGCGGTCACGCCCGAGTAGGGGCGCTTCGTCCTGGGATTGATGAGCTTGCTGTTGGGCTTCACCGCGAAGATCAACTGGCCCTTCGCCTTGTGGATCGAATGGCAGCCGGTGCACGAGAGGTCGTCATGAGGGCCGAAGGCAAAGGCGTAAGCGGGCAAGACAAGCAGAAGAAACGAGACAATAAGAACTCTGAACCAGGACATGATTTTCCCTCCTTGAAAGATTTTGATTTTAAAAAGAATACGTATTTCAAGGGGTTTTGTCAATCATTGCAATCGGTTGGAAATGGGGCAATTTGGCTAACGCCGTGCGGGCGGGCGCTAAGCTGTCAAATGCTACAGTTGTCCTGTCTCGTGGTATTTCCTGATGTAGAGCCTCAGCGCCCTCTGTATGATCCAGTCCATCTGCAGCCCGTTGTCCACGGCTATCTCGTACAGGCTGTCCATTATCTCTTTTTCCATCAGGGACTGCTTGCCCTCGGCTTCCTCCGGCAGGGCCGTTTCTTTTGAAACCCCGGAGGACTTTTCCCGCTCGCGCGCAAGCAGACTTGAGAGCATCCGCACATCTCCTTCTCTTGCCGCGCGAAGGATATCCTCCGGCATTTTCACCTGGGCCGCTTCCGGGCCCGGCGGTTCCGCTTGAGGCGGCGCCTCGGACACGCCCTTTTTCCTCTTTCGGGAAGGCCCTTTTTTTTCTGCCGGTATCTGGATGCCCGACATCCCCATGGCCATCCCGGTCAGCCGTCTTGCGTATTCGCCCTCCGGGATGTTCTTCTTCATGAACTCCTCCAGGGTCTTTTCCCCTCCGGCCATCGCCTCCTGAAGCCCGTCAAAAATGAGCCCTTCCCCCCCCTGGCCTTCCGGGACCGCCCCTTTTCGTCCGGGCGGCTGCGGCAAAGTCCTTCCTTTTTTCGGCATGATCTGAACACCCTCTCCCAACCCTCTCCCCCCAGGGGAAAGGGTTTAACAAGATTCATGAAGATATCTAAATAATAGCACGCGCAGACGATTATTGATTGCCAACCGGGCCGTAGTGGTCTCCCGGGGGATGGATTTTGCGTATGAAGGAGGTATCGAATATCTCGTCCTCCGAAAGCTCGCGCCCGATATAGCCCATCCGCTTCATCGCCTTCACAAAGTCCATAGTCCCCTCGATGAATTCACGTGTAAGCTGGGCGCAATACCTGGGGGAAATGCCTATCGCCTCCAGGACAAAATCCTCATCGGCCACGCCCGTGTACGATGCGATCCTCCCGGCGCACAGGGCGGGCTGCCTCCGCATCATCTCCGTGGCCTCCTCGTGTTTTTTCAAAAAGTTTTCTATGACTTCAGGGTGGGCGTTCAAAAATCCGGATTCCGCCGCGATCCCGTAGCTCGGGTTTCCGGGCCAGATCATATGCGGTGGGACCAGCACCTTGCCGCCCGCGTAGCGCCTGATTGCTACGGCAAGCGCCGGGGTGCCAATCGCCGCCCGGACCTGCCCTTTTATCAGTGCCTCCGTGATGGCGTCCGCCCACTTGAAATTGACCACTTCGACCTCTCCGCGAAGGCCGGAGCGCTCCAGGCAATCCGCGAGGATAATGTCATGAATAGACCCTTTGCCCGGCACGCCTATCCTGGACCCCTTCAACTGGCCCAGCGCCTCCCCAAGGCCGGCTGCCTGCGGATAGCCTCTGAGGTCCGCCCCGCCGGAGAGGACGGTGCCTTCCATATGCCCGCCGGCGACACACCTTATCGCCACTGCCCGCTCCATGCCGATTACGGCCGGGGGAAGCCCGATGTACGCAAGATCGATCGCGCCTTCTCTAAAGGCCTCCACAATCGCCGGCCCCGTGCCAAACAGCTTCCACTCGATCTCAACGCCGGGAAGGCAGCCTTCAGGTCCGGACATGAGCAGGACCGCAGTGTGATAGAATGTGGATAAGTGGCCGATCCTTAAATCCATAGAAGCTCACGCATCTCCATGATTTTTAGTTTAACAGGATGCCGGACTGAATCGAAAGACAAAGACCCGAAAACGCAATGTCAATACAAGGAGGCACCGGATGATCACTCAAAAAACAGGTGAAAAAGCGGTGAAAAAGGCAGGCGCCGGAAAAAAACCGGAAGGGCATCTTGAGCTTATCGAAAAGATACGCTCCAGGGAGGCGCGGGTGGGCGTAATCGGGCTTGGATACGTGGGCCTGCCCCTTGTCTTTGAGTTCTCGCGCGCCGGCTTCGACGTGACGGGATTCGATATAGACTCCGAAAAGGTGAATCTCCTCAAACAGGGCAAAAGCTATATCAGCCATATCAATGAGAAAAAGATAAAGGCGCTTAAATCCTTCACTCCGACGTCCGATTTTTCCCGCATTTTTGAGATGGACTGCGTCATCGTCTGCGTTCCCACCCCCTTGAACGCCAACCGGGAACCCGATATGACGTACGTCTTTGGCACGGCGGAATCCATAGCCGCCCATCTGAGGGCGGGACAGCTCATAGTGCTTGAGTCCACCACATACCCCGGCACTACCGGCCAGGACATGCGGGCGATACTTGAGCGTAACAAGGGCGGACTGAAGGCCGGCGTGGATTTCTATCTGGCCTATTCGCCGGAGCGCGAAGACCCGAACAACAGGGACTTTTCGACCCATACAATCCCCAAGGTAGTCGGCGGTTACACGCAAAAATGCCTGCAGGCGGCAAAGACCCTCTACGACACGATTGTGGTCCGGACCGTTCCGGTCTCCTCCACGCGGGTGGCGGAGACGACAAAGCTGCTGGAGAATATTTACAGGGCAGTCAACATAGCCCTGGTCAACGAATTGAAGGGCCTCTTTGAGCGGATGGATATCGACATCTGGGAAGTCATCGAGGCATCCAAAACGAAACCCTTCGGGTTTCAGGCGTTCTACCCCGGCCCCGGCCTCGGCGGCCACTGCATCCCCATAGACCCGTTCTATCTTACCTGGAAGGCCAGGGAGTTCGACTGCCCGACCAAGTTCATCGAGCTGGCCGGCGAGATCAATACCGCGATGCCATACAGGGTGGTGGAGCGGACCGGGGAGGCGCTGAACGGACAGGGCAAGTGCCTGAAGGGGGCCAAAATCCTCGTCCTCGGACTGGCCTACAAAAAGGATGTGGACGACCCCAGGGAATCCCCGTCGTTCAAGCTGATAGAGCTGCTGGAGGGCAAAGGCGCCCTCGTAGACTACAACGACCCCTTCATACCCGCGGCCCCGAAGATGAGGCGCTTCCTGGTGGAGAAGACATCGGTGCCACTGACCACGGAAAATCTCGCATCCTACGACTGCGTGCTCATCGCGACCGGCCATTCGGATTACGACCCGGGGTTCATCCTGGAGCATTCGAAACTCATAGTGGACACGCGCAACCTCATCAAAGGCGGCAGGGGCTCGGGAAAGGTGGTAAAGGCATAGACCTGCGGGAATTTTTTTCTTTATACTAGAAGGGAAAATCTTTCCGCGGAGGTCTTTTACATTAACAGGGCCGCCATACTCATGTATCACGGCATCGGCGTTCCCCCGGAGGGCGTGCGGATGCGGGGGCTTTATGTGACGCCGCGCATGTTCCGCTTCCAGATGTGGTATCTGAAAGCCGCGGGGTTTAAGGTTGTCTCCCTGAATGAGATACTCGATTTCGTCCGTGGGGGACAGCCGGCGGGAAGACTGATCGCGCTTACCTTCGACGACGGATATATGGATTTCCATGAAAACGCATGGCCCGTCCTGAAAAGATACGGCTATCCTTCCACCGTCTTCCTGGTGCCCGGACTTGCCGGCGGGTCGAATGACTGGGACTCCGGAAAGCTTGGGGCAAGAAAAAAGCTGATGGATTGGGGAAAGGTGAGGGAGCTTTCGGCGGGCGGGGTGATCTTCGGCGCCCACACGATGACCCACCCGCACCTGACTGAAATCCCTCCGGCCCAAATGAAAGAGGAAATCCGGGGATCAAAAAATGCAATCGAGGAGCAGACCGGCCGTCCTGTGGAGTTTTTCTGCTATCCCTACGGCGACTACGACAGCACGGTGTCGCGCGAGGCCAGGGAGGCCGGCTTCCTCGGCGCAACCACGGTGGGAAGGGGATTCACCCTTAACGGCGACGATCCGTTTGAGTTAAAGCGGATTCCCATACGGCTAAACACCTGGCCGCTTTCCTTCATCTATAAACTCCACTCGGCCTACGAGGTGCGGAAATCGTCCGCGGGACGCTAGTCGAAATATTCCCCCAGGATCTTCATGTGCTCGCGCGCTGAAATGTCCCATCCGAACTGCCCCGACCTCGAAAGCCCCCTTTTGATCAGGTCCTTTCTTTTTTCCTCGTCTGTGAGGACTTCGTACATGCCCTCCGCGATGCTTTCGATATCAAGGGGGTCCACATACAGGCTCGCGTCCCCATAGATCTCGCGCATGCCGCCCGCGCCGGAAACCACGGTCGGGCAGCCGCAGGCCATCGCCTCCAGCGGCGGCAGGCCGAACCCCTCATACAGGGACGGCTGGACCAGCAGGGCCGCCTTTCTGTACAGGTCTGTCAATTGCCCGTCCGAGACATTTTCAAGAAATACAATCCTGTTGAAGATATTTTCGCCTATCGGTATCTTCCTGAAATATTGCCTTTTGCCCGTGATCCTGAGCCCCGCATCAACCCCGTATTTTTTTATGAGAAGCTCGTAGGCCTTAAGCAGCCGCTCGGGATTTTTGGTCGGAGACAGCCTGCCCACAAAAAGTATGTAGCCCTCGGTCTTGCAGCCCGGCACATACGAGAATTTTTCATCTATGCCGTTATATATGACCGCTATCCTCGATTCCGGGACCCTGAAATTCTCCATTATGAGCCGCTTGGAATCGTTCGAGACCGTTATGACCTTCAGGGATTTCCGCAGGGCCGCGGGCAGCAGATATTTGAAATAAGGGACCTGTTTTTTATGGAACTCCGGGAACAATACCGGTATCAGGTCATGCACGGCCAATATCTGCCTGCCGAGCGCCGAGGCCTCGAGCTGGGACATGTTGAAAACAACCTCATTCGATTTCCGCAGTAGTATATTGGTCCACATGAGCCTCAGGAGATGGCCCCTGAAGCCGAAGTCCGGCGAGAGCGCTCCGCTTGCCAGCCGGAGCCTGCCGTCTGTTTT
Source organism: Nitrospirota bacterium (assembly GCA_021825785.1). Next base: position 347 of record JAKAGP010000085.1, on the reverse strand, counting down.
CACATCTTCAAAATGGATTTTAGCCTTTTCGTTTATGTAGAGCCTGAACGGACGGTCCCAGCCGGAGAGGAAACGCCTGGAAAGGGAAAAAGAATATCTGCCAAGCCCAGTCAGCCGGCTTCCGATGCAGGTCGCGTTTATTATCATACCGTTTCATTATACCGGTATTTTATCTTCCGGTTTTCTAGCGGGTTATTAAAATTTTTGTAGTGAGTCAGTTTGATTTGCCGGACGATGACGATTTCGCTTTTTGGGGCTTTTTTTCTGCCGCTGCGGGGATTTGGGGGCAGGAGCGGCTGGTATCTGCCTGTTCCTGGAGAGAAGCGAAGAGCGGACGGATCACGGCG